>JAGXBI010000393.1 GCA_018971155.1 Burkholderiales bacterium | reverse complement strand
CCGGTCGCGGTCGCGGCCGTGCCCGGCCAGTTCGGCGACCAGCTGGGCTTTGCGTTCCGTCAATGCCGGCAACGGCTCGAGCGAGCCGGCCACGAGTGCCTGCTGCTCCTCATCGAGCACGGCCGCGAAGACCGCGACGGCGGCGTGTTCGTTGGCAATGGCGCTCAGCAAATCCTGTTTCATGATTTCTTCTGGGCACTGAGCAGATCGCGCACGGAGTTGATCAGTCCGCTGGCGATCTTGTCGGGGTTGATGGCGAGCTTGCCCTCGCTGATGGCCTGCTTGAGTTCGGCCACCCGGGCGGTATCGATATCGGCCGCGCCGGACTGCGCCAGCTGCGTCTGCAGCGCTTGCATGTGGCTGGCCAGCGGGCTCAGGCTGACCGCGTCGCCCTCCAGGCTGCTGCCGGCACTCGCCCCGGCCGCACCCGGCCCGGGTGCGCCGGCGTTGTTCGTGGTGCGCGCGGTGCCGCCCTTGACAGCGGACGTCCCGGTCACTTTATTGGCGGATTGTTGGATTTTCATCATCTTTTCCCAGAATCTTGCCTGTTTAACGGCAGCATCTTGCGGAACTTTAACAGCGTACCGCGGCCCGCGCACTACCCGCCCGCCAAGGGGGTGCGTCCTCGGACCGGCGCGGCGCTCCGGCGCCTCACAACGAAACGATGACCTCCACTCCGCCGGAGCGGTCATGGGCCACCACGCCGCTGACCACTTGTCCCGAGCGCATCCGCACCTGAACCATCTGACCCACGCTGGCGCGCGTCAGGACCTGGCCTTCGGCGCTGACCTCGAAATGGCTGCCCTTGGCCACCACACGCAAATTCTGCCCCTGTTGCACGACGATGGCGCCATGCAGTAAATCTTGCCGAATCGGCAGGCCGGCGGTGATCATGTTTTGCGCGACCTGGCCGATCGCCTGACCCGGATCGGTCACGATCGAGCGCGGCAGCAGCGTCAGATCGCCTTGCCGCGCGATCAGGTCGCCCGCCTGAATGGTTTGTCCGGCGCTGATCTGGCGCCCGGCTACGAAATAGGTCGCATCGACCGCGATGCGCGCTTGCAGATAAAGCGTCCAGGGCCGCGCGCCGCTGCAGCGCACGCCCACGCTGGTGGTGCCCCACAGGCGCGCGCCGGGCGGCAGGAACGCTTCCATCGCGGTGCATGCTGCCATGCGGTTCGAGACCGCCTCGCCCAGCGTGATCTTGACAGTGCCGGGCATGCCGCTGGTCTGCGCCTGCAGGAACGACAGCGCCGTCTGCCGGATCGTCTGCGGGTCCTGCCACGCGTCGGGCAGGGTGGCCGGCGCGGTCGCGGCGAGTGCCGGCGCGCCCGCGCACAGCAGCGCGAGCAGCGCCGGAAGCAGGCATCGCGCGCGGCGCGCCAGGGCGGGGAGGGGCAGCTTGGTTGTCATCGTTTCGGATCCACTCATGCGGCGCCGGCGGCAGTGCGCCGGGTCTTTTTCACGCTTGCATTCTAGCCACGCAAGCGCCCGGGGCATGGGTGGAATTGGACGGCAAATTGCGGCCTGTTCGGGCAATTGATCCCGGCGTGACGAATCTAGAATGCCTCACATGCCAAAAGGTCTCGAGGCGTTGGCGCGGGCGCTGCCCGCATTGCCGCGACGAGCGCCATGGCACGGCAAAACCATTGGAGCGCGCCGGGGCGCGCAGAGGTCGAGGACAGCATGATCGACAAACTGGATGCAGCTTTGCGTTTTAACCAGGACGCGCTGGATTTACGGGCCTACCGGCAGGAGGTCCTGTCGTCCAACATCGCCAATGCCGACACGCCGGGGTACAGGGCGCGCGACTTCGCTTTCGGCAGCGCGCTGGCGCAGGCCGTCGAGCGTGGCACGCAGGCCGCCCAGGCCGTCACGTCGCAGCCGGGGCAGCCGGTGCTGCTGCGCACCTCGACGCGGCAGTTCGCCGGCCAGGCGATGCCGCCGGCCAATGCCGGCGCGCCGGCGGGCGTCGATCTCGCCTATCGGGTGCCGTACCAGCCGAGCGTGGACGGCAACACCGTCGATCTCGATAACGAGCGAGTCAGGTTTGCCGATAACGTCGTGCATTACGAGACGGGACTGACGGTCATATCCAACCAGATCAAGCAAATGCTGGCGGCGATCCAGCAATAGGGGTGAATCCATGGCACTGATGAGCATTTTCGATGTGGCCGGCTCGGCCATGACCGCACAGTCCGAGCGCATGAATGTGGCCGCCAGCAATATGGCCAACGCCGACAGCGTGACCGGTCCGGACGGTCAGCCGTATCGCGCCCGGCAGGTGGTGTTTCAGACCGACCCGGCCGGTCAGGGCGTGGGCGGGGTGCGCGTGGCAGGCGTGATTCAGGACCCGTCGCCGATGAAAAAGGTCTACGACCCGAAAAACCCGGCGGCCGACGCCAGCGGCTACGTCACGATGCCCAACGTCGACATGACCGATGAAATGGTCAACATGATCTCGGCTTCGCGTTCGTACCAGGCCAACGTCGAAGTGCTCAATACCGCCAAGACGTTGATGCTCAAGACGCTCACGATCGGCCAATAAAGGAGCGCCGCCATGACCACCATTACCGGCTCCAACGGCCAGTTTTCCAGCAGTTTCCTGGATGCCGTCAACGGCACCAGCGGCAGCGGCGGCACCTCGGGCTCGGGCAGCGCCTCCGGCACCGGCAGCGCTACCAGCCTGCAGAACAATTTTCTGCAACTGCTGGTCGCGCAGATGAACAACCAGGATCCGCTCAACCCGATGGACAACTCGCAGGTGACCTCGCAACTGGCGCAGATCAGCACCGTCAGCGGCCTGAACCAGCTCAACACGACGCTCTCGTCGATCACCGGCCAGATCAATTCATCGCAGAACCTGCAGGCCGCCGGCCTGGTCGGCAAGGGCGTGCTGGTGCCGGGCAGCACGGTGGGGGTGACCGGCGGGCAGGCGACGCCGTTCGGCGTGCAACTGCCGGCAGCGGCCGA
>JAGXBI010000392.1 GCA_018971155.1 Burkholderiales bacterium | reverse complement strand
TTGGTGCAGAACAGTTCGGTTGCGCCAATATTCACTGGCACTTCGATTCGGAGAGCCTCGACAAGATGCAGCAGGTCAACGAAAAATTGATGGGAGACCGCGACTACGCTGCGCTACTCGACAAGTATCGGGACCTCTGGGCGGACGGTGCCATGCACGATACGGTCGTTCGGCTGGTCTGAGTCTGAAAAAGTTTTGACGGCAGATGCCCGGCGCGTCAATCGCTTCAGTAGCGGCGGCTTGCAGGTCTGGGAAGCAAGGCGAAAGCGGGTTACTGAAGGAGCTTGCCATGCGAGTCTGGCTTATTCCAATGATCTTTGCGCTGGCGCTCAGCGGCTGCGCGTCCACCGAATCGGTCAAGGCGTCCAGGGAAGAGGGCGTGCATCGCGTCTACGCGGCACCCTACAAGGTGGTGTACGACGCCACGCTTGCTGCGGCGAAGGCAAAGAAGCTCGACCTGCTGGAAAGTGATCCGGCCGCTGGGCGCATCGTTGTCTCCCATGGCATTTCCTGGTGGAGCTGGGGCGAACGCATCGCCATATGGCTTCGCCCGCTGAGCGACTCGAGCACGGACGTTGCCATCGTGAGCAAGCCGATCCTCGCGCCGCTTAACTATCCACCGGACTGGACATCGCAACTGTTCGAGCAGATTGCGACCGAGCTGCAATCGTCGGCAAGCAAGTGAGTTTGCGCAGGCTCTGGGGGCCGATGCGCAACCTGCGGCGGTCTCCCGCCGTCGTTCGCACATCCGGCGAAGCGCTTGCCGGACCGACTGGTTCGCCCGGACAACCTCTGCGCCACGTCACGTGTGAGCCTGGGTTATAAGACCCGGCGGCACGCGCTATTGCAGACAATGCAGTCGTTCGAGGGGTGTGCGATTGCAGCACGTCCCGGCAACGGTACGCTGAGCGCTCGATAGGTATTGAAAGCGTTCAGACGACACGGCGTCCCTGGTCGGTCGCCTTCCTCGGTTCGCGCACTGCGGATGCGTGTGTTTGCCTGCCACGTTGCAGGAGAAACACGCCACCGAGGATTGCGCCCATCGCAAGCAGTTCGACCGCGCCGATCGGTTCCTGCGCGATCCACGAACCCATCAACAATGCAGCGACCGGTGGAATGTACGTCACGCTGGAGGCGGTCACTGCTCCGAGCCGTCGGACGATGAAGTAATAAAGGATGTACGCGATTCCGGTGCCCGTCAGGCCCAGTCCGAACACGAGGCCGATCAGCGCCCGCGCATCGCCCGTCACACGCCCGATGCCATGGAAATCCGTGACGCAGCCGATCAGGACCAGTGCAAAGCCGATCTGCCACGTCGACAGCGCGAGCGGCGAGAGGTCCAGGCTTGAAAGAAAGCGCCGCGCGTACACGAACGAGCAGCCCACGCTCAGCGAGCCAGCCACCATATAGCCGACGCCGGGCAGGTTGACGCCGGCGGCGTGCGCATTCCACGGTCGCGCAATCAGCAGTACACCGACGAATCCACTGGCGATGCCCGCGATCATTCGCGCGTTCGGGCGCTCCTCGCGCAGCAGCGCCCATGCACACAGGAAGGAAAAGAGCGGGATGGCGCCGCTCAACATCCCGGCAATGCTCGAGAACAGTAGCCCGGCTCCTTTCGCGAACGCATAGTAATAGATCACCGTCGCAAGCAGCGACATCACCAGGAAGTGGTGAGCGTGCCGGAGATGGCGCCATTTGAGCGCCCTACTGAAAAGCGCGACCGCCAGTAGCGGGATAAAGCCGAAAAGCACGCGCAGGAACACGATCTGGCTGGCAGCCAGATCGGCGCTCGCCCACTTCATGAACAGGAAATTGGTGCCCCAGATCAGCCCGAGGGCGGCGAAGGCGAAATAAGCGGGGTTCATGGCAGCGCACCGGGAAAGCGGAAGAAGTCCCGATTGTGTTCCGCGCGACCATGCTCCACAAATGATTTAATATCGCGTATGCAATAGAAAAACTGAGTTATGAGATCAACGCCTCCACTAAAAGCCCTTCCCGCCTTCGAAGCCGCGATGCGACTTGGCAGTTTTACTCTTGCATCTCGGGAGCTGAACGTCACCCCCGGCGCGATAGGGCAGCAGATCCAGAAGCTTGAAGAATGGCTCGGCGTCGCGCTGTTCGTGCGCCAGATACGGCAATTGACGCCCACCGAAGACGGTCGCGCGTACTTCGCCCAGATTCAACCCGCGCTGGCGGAGCTTGTTCACGCAAGCCACCGCATTCGTGAGCGCCGCGGTAACGGCGTGCGCCTGTCGATGCCGCCGAGTTTTGCCGCGAAGTGGTTCGCCCCGCGCATGGCCAATTTCCTGCAGGCGAACCCGGGGATCGCGCTGAGCCTGAGTACGACGACGACAATGGTCGACTTCGAATTGGACGGCGTCGATCTCGCGGTCAGGCATTTCGACGGGATAGACACGCGCCTATCCGTTCAAAGGCTATGCGATGACGAGGCTCGCGCGTATTGCAGCCCGGCATACGCGAAACAGCACCGCTTGAAGCGCCCCGACGATCTTCGCGCGGCGACCCTGCTTCATAACACGCTGCACCCGCACTGGGCTGCCTGGCTGGCTCGATTCAGCGGTCTCGACGGCGTGCGGATCGAAGCCACTGCCGGTATCCAGTTCGACCAGTCATTGATGGCGATCGACGCCGCAGTGCGTGCGCAAGGCGTTGTGCTGACGAGCCCTCTGTTGGTGGAAGCGGAGCTGGCTCGCGGTGAACTGATTGAGCCGTTCGATCATGCGCTTGCCCTGGCTGCGGGCTACCACCTCGTCCATCCCGCGACTGCCGAACCCAGGCAAGCCGTTCAATCGCTCAAGGCCTGGTTCACTGACAGCATCGCCGCCGGTCGTGTCCGGCGTGGCATTCGGTAGTCGTGAGTGATCACCCCAATGGGCGCTGTCGGCGCCAATGCCGGCGACGTATAGTGTCTCGCGACTGGCGGCCATGGGGCGTGGATTGCCGCATAAGGATTCGAAGAGCAGTCACAG
>JAGXBI010000391.1 GCA_018971155.1 Burkholderiales bacterium | reverse complement strand
CGGCCGTCGTACTCGATGAGCGCAGCGACCACCGGTAGCGGATTATCCCAGTGAACGTAGCCGCACGCCCGGTCCGGACAGGCGCGACGCTGACGGCCGGCGATCTCCTGATCGGTCAGGGCCGCGGCGCATGGCGGACAGTATTTCAATAAGCTCATGGTTGACGGACTCGATACACATGGCTGGCTCGACAGGGCAAACGTCGTACGACGCTATAATGCACAAAATTCGCTTCCCTCGCCTTCATGCTGTTTCGCCCCCGCCAACTCCCCAGTCCAGCCATACGCCACCTGCAGCGGCTATGGTTCAACTATGGCGTCTTTTGGCTTGGCGCCATCCTGGTCGGGCTGGTCGCCGTGTTTTACGCCAAGCTGATCGACTGGACCTTCGCAATCTTTCAGGGACTCGAGCACCGGGCGTTCTGGCTGCCGTTGATCATTACCCCGCTGGGCTCGGCATTGGCCATCTGGCTCACACAAAAATACTTTCGTGGCTCGGAGGGCAGCGGCATTCCGCAGGTCATCGCGACCCTCGAGGAAAGCAAGCTCGGCCCGACCCTGCTCTCGCTGCGCATCATGTTCGGCAAGATCGCCATTTCGCTGCTGGGCATCCTGTGCGGCTTCACCATCGGCCGCGAAGGTCCGACCGTGCAGATCGGCGCCTCGTTGATGTATGCGATGCGCCGCACCTATCGACGCAGCAGCATTCAGATCGAGCGTCAATTGACGCTGGCCGGCGCCGCGGCCGGCCTGTCCGCCGCCTTCAATACACCACTGGCCGGTGTCGTGTTCGCCATTGAAGAGTTGAGCCGCTCGTTCGAGCAACGCGCCAGCGGTACCCTGATCACCGCGATCATCTTCTCCGGGATCGTCACGCTCGGCATTCAAGGCAATTACCTCTACTTCGGCCGCATCCAGGCGGCCGGCGCGTTCAGCTCGACGGTCATCCTGGCCGTCGTCGTGGTCAGTATCGTCACCGGTCTGATGGGCGGCCTGTTCAGTTGGCTGCTGCTCAATATTCCGCGCTGGATTCCATCGCCCCTGCTGACCCTGCGCCACAGCCGTCCGGTTCAATTCGCGCTGGTGTGCGGCGTGCTGATCGCCTTGCTGGGTGTCGTCTCCGGCGGGGCCTCGTATGGCAGCGGCTATCCCGAGGCGCGCGCGCTGCTCGAGAGCCACCATCTTCTCTCGCCGTTCTACACGTTTCTGAAGTTTGCCGCGCTGGTGGTGTCGTACATCAGCGGCATCCCGGGCGGGATCTTCTCGCCGTCGCTATCGATCGGCGCCGGCCTCGGGCAATTGATGTCGTACCTCTTCTCGGGCATGCCGATGCCGTTCCTGATTGCGTTGTGCATGGGCGGCTATCTGGCGGCCGTGACGCAATCGCCCATCACGGCATTCGTGATCGTGGTGGAAATGATCGACGGCCACCAGATGGTGATCCCGCTCATGGCCTCGGCCTTGCTGGCCAGCCGGGTCTCACGCCTGTTCTCGCCGCCGCTGTATCACACCATCTCGCACCGCTTCCTGCAGCCCACGGTACCGGCCCCCGAGCGCGCCTGAGCCGCACGCGCGCCCCTGGGCTCACGCCGCGCAAAGCGCAGCGATGTCGGCGGCGATTTGCTCGACCGTCTCCGGTTGCGTGTCCCATGCACACATCAGCCGACACCCGCCGGCACCGATAAACGTGTAAAACCGCCAGCGACGCGCCCGCAGTTGCTCGATCACGTGCAGCGGCAATTCGGCAAACACCGCATTGGCCTGCGGCTCGAACATGATCCGCACGCCGGGAATCACACGCAGGCGTTCATGCAGCAGCCGGGCCATCGCATTCGCATGGCGCGCGTTGCGCAGCCACACATCGTTGTCCAGCAAGCCCAGCCAGGGCGCCGAAATAAAGCGCATTTTCGATGCCAGCTGACCCGCCTGCTTGACCCGATAAGCGAAATCCTCGGCCAGCGCGCGATCGAAGAACACCACCGCCTCGCCCACCGGCAAGCCGTTCTTGGTGCCGCCGAAGCACAGCACGTCGACCCCGGCGCGCCAGGTGATTTCCGACGGATGCACGCCCAGCGACGCGACCGCATTGGCAAAACGCGCGCCATCCATGTGCACGCGCAGATGCCGGCGCTTGGCGATCGCGGCAATCGCCCGTACCTCCTCGACCGTGTAGACCGTGCCGACTTCGGTCGACTGCGTGAGCGTCACCACCTTGGGCTTCGGATAATGAATATCGGCGCGGCGCATCACGACCGACTCGATCGCATCGGGCGTGAGCTTGCCGTCGTCGCGCCCGCCCTCGGCCACCAGCAGCTTGGAACCGTTGGAGAAAAACTCGGGGCCGCCGCACTCGTCGGTTTCCACGTGCGCCAACTCGTGGCAGATCACCGAGTGATACGACTGGCACAGCGACGCCAGGGCCAGCGAATTGGCGGCCGTGCCGTTGAACACGAAAAATACCTCGCAATCGGTCTGGAACAGATCGCGCAGGCGGTCGCACACACGCTGCGTCCACGAGTCATCGCCGTACGCCACCTCATGGCCGCTGCCATTGGCTTCGACGATATATTTGAACGCCTCGGGACAAATCCCGGCGTAGTTGTCGGAGGCGAAATGCTGGATTGGCGTGGGGCTCGACATGACGTGACCCGCCGCTCACTCGTCCGACCACAGCTTGCCGGCGGTCGCCCAATTCTCGCGCCTGACGTCAGCGATGATGATGTCGACCGACTCCGGGCCGCAGCCGAGCACTTCGCAAGTCGTGCGGGTAATGGCCTCGACGAATTGGCGCTTCTGCTCGACCGTGCGGCCTTCGAACATCTCGACGTGGAAAGTAGGCATGACAATCGCTCCTGATCAGTTTCGATAAGTGGGGTCTATTTTATCCAGTTTGCGCAATAGCGCCGGCCACTCCAGCTCCCCCTCGAGCGCGCCGCCGTCCTCCAGCTGCTCGGCGGTCTTGGCCTGCACCGCGGGCGATGGCAGCACCGGCGCC
>JAGXBI010000390.1 GCA_018971155.1 Burkholderiales bacterium | reverse complement strand
CCCTGGGTGATACGGTAGGTGCGTTCGGCCTGCGCGGCCGCGTCGGCGCGCGCTTGCAGCGCCTGCGCGTCGGCTTGCAGTGCGCGCAGGGTGTCGGCCACGTTCTGCAGTCCGGCGAGTACGGTTTGGCGGTAAGCGGCGGCAGCCTGATCGTAGGCGGCCACGGCCTCACGCCGGCGGGCGCGCAACTCGCCGCCGTGGAACAGCGGCTGGGTGAGCGCGGCGCCCAGATTCCAGACGCCCGAGGCGGGGCCGAACACGTCGCGCAGGCCGGTGGCTTCGCTGCCCAGCGAGGCGCTCAGGCTGATATGCGGATAGAGACTGGCGGTGGCCACGCCGACATTGGCGCTGGCCTGATGCAACAACGCTTCGGCAGCCTGAATGTCGGGCCGCTGGCGTGCCAGCTCGGACGGCAGGGACAGCGGCAGCCGGGTCGGCAGGCGCAGCTCGGCCAGCTCGATGTCCGGCAGGTGCGCCGCGCCGGGCGGCACGCCAAGGTAGACCGCCAGCAGATGCCGCGTTTGCGCGAGCTGCTGGCGCAGGCCGGGCAGGGTGGCTTCGGTTTGCGCCAATTGGTTGCGCTGGGCGATGACGTCGAGCTCGGGCACCGCGCCCAGGCGGTGGCGGCCCTCGGTGATGCGCAATTGGCTGCGCTGGGCGTCGACGATCGTCGTCGTGGCGCGCAACTGATCGCGCAGCGACGCCTCGCGCACCACCGCGGTGACCACATTGGCGGCAAGTGTCAGGCGCGCCGCTGCGAGCTCGAAGCGCTGATAGTCGAGCGCCGCGCGCAATGCCTCGAGCGCGCGCCGCTGCGCACCGAACAAGTCGAGCGTGTAGCTTACCCCGACCGAAGCGTTATAGAGGGTGAACGGCCCCGGATTCGGCGCCGCGCCAAGGCCCATCGCGCGCGTATTGATCTGCTGGCGCGCAGTCGACAGCGTGCCGTTGACGCTGGGGTAATCGAACGCGCTGGTTTGCGCGGCCAGCGCCTGCTGGGCCTGATGCAGGCGGGCCTGCGCCTGTGCCAGCGTCGGGCTGTCGCGCAGGGCTTGCTCGACGAGCTCGTTCAGGGCGGCACAGTGAAACAGCGTCCACCATTGCGCGGCGATTTTCTGGTCGCTCACGAAATATTGCGCCTGGCCGCCGGGTGCGTCGGCCGAGACGGTGCGCGCGGGCAGCGAGCCGGCCACGTAGCCGGCCACGCGTGGCGCTGCGGGGGCCTTGAAGTCGGGCCCGGCGGTGCAGCCGGCGAGTGCGCCAAGCGTCACGAGCATTGGCAGGGTCGCACGGGAGAAGCGGGCAGCGCGCATGGTCGTTACTCGATCAGTCAAGCGTCTTGCGGTAGAACTTTACCGCCACGCTCATCACGATGACGGTGAAGACCATCAGCGGCCAGATGTTGGGCCACAGTTCGACCCAGCCGTTGCCCTTGAGCAGGATGCCGCGGATCAGCCGATTGAAATACGTCATCGGCAGGCCGCTGCCGATGACCCGTGCCCAGCCCGGCATGCCCTGGAACGGAAACATGAAGCCCGAGAGCAGGATGCTCGGCAGGAAATAGAAAAACGTCAGCTGCACCGCCTGCAACTGGTTTTGCGCCAGCGACGAGAGCGTGATGCCGACCGTCAGGTTGGCGGCGATGAACAGCAGCGTGGCCAGATACACCGAGCCGATGCTGCCGACGAACGGCACCCGAAACAGAAATTTGGCGGCCAGCAGGATGATGGTGGCCTGTACCAGGCCGATGAACACATAGGGGACGATCTTGCCGGTGATGACCTCGATGGGCTCGACCGGTGTGGCGAGCAGATTTTCCATCGTGCCCCGCTCGCGCTCGCGGGTCATCGCCAGGCCGGTCATCATCACCATGGTCATGGTCAGAATCACGCTCATCAGGCCCGGAATGATGTTGTACTGGGTGATGCGCTCGGGGTTGTAGAGGTTGTGCACGCGCACTTCGAAGGGCGGCGCGCGCGCGGCCAACGGGGCGAGGGGGCCGTGCAGATCCTTGTCGGAGAGCGACTGCGGCAACTGCACCAGCGCCGCGACGGCGTTGCCGATGGTCGACGGATCGGTGGCGTCGGCCTCGACCAGCAGCGCCGGGTGTTCGCCGCGCAGCAATTTGCGCGTGAAGTCGGCCGGAATGCTGACGACGAATTGCACCCGCCCCTGCGCCAGCGCCTCGCGTCCGGCCGCCTCGTTGGGCAGCTCGCCGACGAAGTCGAAGTAGTTCGAGGCGCTCATGTCGGCCAGGAAGGTGCGCGTGAAGGGGCTGTGGTCGGCGGCGATCACGGCGGTGGCAAGGTGTTTGGGATCGGTGTTGATTGCATAGCCGAACAGCATCAACTGGATCAACGGCATGCCGATGATCAGGCCGAAGGTGATCCGGTCGCGCCGCAGTTGCAAAAATTCCTTGAGCACGATGCCCCACCAGCGGCGCCAGGAAAAGCTCATGGCGCGCTCCCGAAGTTGTCGGCCGAGCGGTTCATCATGTGGATGAAAACGTCTTCCAGGCCGGTGTCGATCGGTGTGGGGCGGTAGTCGGTGTGCGCGGCCAGGCGCTGCAGCGTAGCCTCGAGCGCGGCGCGGTCGCGCCCGGTGACGTGCAGCGCGCCGCCGAACACGACGGTCTGGTCGACCCCGGGCTGGCCCGCCAGCCGCTGGCTGAGCGCAGCCAGGTCGGGACCGGCCACCGAGAACGTGCTGAGTTGCTGGCCGGCGATGACGTCGGCCGCGGTGCCCTGCGCGAGCAGCTTGCCGTAGGCGATATACGCCAGCTTGTGGCAGCGCTCGGCTTCGTCCATGTAATGCGTGCTGACCAGCACCGAGATGCCGCGCGCAGCCAACTGATACAGCTCTTCCCAAAAGTCGCGCCGGGCCTTGGGGTCGACCCCGGCGGTCGGTTCGTCGAGCAGCAGCAGTTCGGGCTCGTGCAGCATGCAGGCGGCCAATGCCAGGCGTTGCTTCCAGCCGCCCGAGAGCGATCCGGCCAG
>JAGXBI010000389.1 GCA_018971155.1 Burkholderiales bacterium | reverse complement strand
GAGCGTCCACCAATCGATATGCATGGCGTCCCCGGATTCACTTGACGAAGGGGTTGGCAAACAGCACCAGCAATGCCACCACCAGGCAATAGATCGCCATGGTCTCGATCATCGCCAGCCCGACAAACAGCGTGCGGGAGATCGTCCCCGCTGATTCCGGCTGGCGCGCGAGCGCGTCCATTGCCGCGGCGACGGCCCGGCCTTCGCCGAGCGCCGGGCCGATCGCGCCGAACGACACGGCGATCGCCGCGGCGAGAATGCTGACGACTTGGATCAGATTATTCATAACGTTCCTCATTGTTTATCCGCATGCGCGGGCTCGCTCTCGCCCAGCGCCGCGCCGATGAAAACCATCGCCAGTACGGTGAAGATGTAGGCCTGCACCGCGCCGGTCAGCAAGTCCAGCGCCATCAGCGGTATCGGCACCAGCAGCCCCGCCAGCGACAGCACGATGCCGATGACGAATACCCCGCTCATGACGTTGCCGAACAGCCGAACGAGCAGCGAGAAAGTGCGGGTGAGCTGCTCGACCAGATTGAGCGGGATCATGATCCAGGCCGGTTCGGCGAAGCTCGCCAAATAGCGGCGCAGGCCGCGCACGCGAATGCCATGGAAAATCGTCGCGCAGAACACGATCAGCGCCAGCGCCGCGTCGGTCTCGATATGCGCGGTCGGCGGCTCCACGCCGGGCAGCAGCGAAGACCAGTTGCAGGACAGAATCAACAGAAACAGGGTGCCGATCAGCGCGCGATAGGGCGCCGGTTCGACCTGCATGGTGCCGCGAATCTGCTCGTCGATCGTGCCGACCAGCAATTCGCATACCGTTTGGGCCTTCGACGGCGCCAGGCGCAAGCTGCGCGTGACCAGTGCCGCACCGGCCCACAGCACCGCCATTACGACCCAGGTGGTCGCCACCGGCGACGAGATCGGCACCGGCCCGAGGTGAAACAGCGGCAGCGTCGCAAGCGGAGAGGGCATCATGGTTGGGCATCCGTTTGCGGGGCACGCCGCACGACTTCTCGCGCCGCCTCGCGGGCATTGCGGCGCAGTGCGCCGCGACGCGCCAGCAGCAGGCCGGCCGCCCCGCCCAGGAGCGTCCATGCGCCCAATCTGGCAAGCGCGAAAAATATCAGTGCCAGCAGCGCCAATCGGCCCGCCTGCAGCAGCAGCGCCCTGGCGGCTGCGCCCGCGGTGAACAGCCGTACCGTCTGGCGCAGCGTGGCAAAGTGCAGCATGCCGGCCAGCCAGCCGGCCGCACTTCCGGCAACGAACTGCATGGGCAGTGCCATATCCGATGCGATCACGATTTCCCCCCGGTTTGCCGATGCATCCATTTCCACGCGAACCACAAGCCAAGCGCGGCGCCCAGCATCAGCAAGGGCGCCGAGAAAAACACACCGGTGTCCAGGCGCCGGTCGAGCCAGCGGCCGGCGGCCAGGCCCAGCAGGGTCGGCGTGACGATGGTCCAGCCGAGAATGCCGATCTGACCCAGCCGGCTGCCCAGTGACGGTTCCGGCTCGTCGCGCCGGCGCGCCTCGCGCCGCAACGCCTCGCGCGCCGCATGGGCGACCCGGTCGGTCGGCGGCTCGGGTTGCGGCGGCGGGGGGGTGTCGCGTGGATCCATGGCACGGTCGTCATTCGGTGGGCAGGCCCGCGGCCTCGGCCGGACCTGCCGGGTGCGGCCCGGATGCGCGAACGGGTCGCAGGTAGCGCAGCAGCTGGCGTACGGCCTGGGCATGCAGGCGGGTCTGCTCGGCGCGCGCCCGGCGCTGCGCGTCGAGTTGCCTGGCCCGCGCGGCAAGCACCTCCGCCTCGAGCGCCTCGAGCGATTCCCCCAGCAGACCGTCGCGGCACGCGACGGTGACGCGATATCCGTCAATCACCTGCAACACGCCTTCCTGGACCGCGCAAAAGCGCGGCACGCCGTCGCTGCCATGCCAGCGCAGCACGGTCGGGCGAAGCACCGTCAGAAACGCGGCATGCCCCGGCAGGATGCCGAAGCTGCCGCTCTCGTCCTCGGCGCGCAGCGCGGTGATCGCATCGCCATCGAACAGCACGGCAGCCGGCGTGGCGATGCTCAGGTGCAAGGCGCGGCTCATGATGCCGTCGCAGCCTCGGGCGGCGTACCGCCGGCCTGCTGCCGCTCTTTTTCGCGCGCCTCGTCGAGCGTGCCGACCATGTAGAGCGAACTCTCCTGCCAGTCGTCGCATTCGCCCGCCAAAATCGCCCGGCACCCGGCCAGCGTGTCGGCCACCGGCACGGCACGGCCCGGCACGCCGGTAAAAGCCTCGGTCACCGCGAACGGCTGCGTCAGAAAGCGCTGCAGGCGGCGCGCGCGGCCGACGATGCGGCGATCCTCGGCGCCCAGTTCCTCCACGCCGAGCAGCGAAATGACGTCCTGCAACTCCCGGTAATGCTCGATCACCTGCCGCACTTCGGTGGCCACCGCGGTGTGTTCGGCGCCCACCACCAGCGGGTCGAGCAGAATCGACGACGAGGCGATCGGATCGATGGCCGGATACATGCCTTCGGCGGCCATCGTGCGCGACAGCACCACGGTGCTGTCGACGTGCGCGGCGATGGTGGTCACGGCCGGATCGGTGAAGTCGTCGGCCGGCACGTATACGGCCTCGATCGCCGTGACCGACACCTGCCCGACCGAGACGATGCGCTCCTGCAAGGCGGCCACCTCGCTGGCCAGGGTCGGCTGATAGCCTACCCGCGACGGCAGCCGCCCCAGCAGGCCGGAGACTTCGGCGCCGGCCTGCACGAAGCGAAATATGTTGTCCATCAGCAGCAGGACGTTCTGGCGGCGCTCGTCGCGAAAATACTCGGCGATGGTCAACGCGGTGAGCGGCACGCGCCAGCGCGCGCCGGGCGGCTCGTTCATCTGCCCGTACACCAGCACGGTGCGCGGCAGTACGCCCGAGCCGCGCATCTCCAGCAGCATCTCGTGTCCTTCGCGGGAGCGCTCGCCGACGCCCGCAAAGACCGAAATGCCC
>JAGXBI010000050.1 GCA_018971155.1 Burkholderiales bacterium | reverse complement strand
CGAAAGCCAGCAGGCACGCTGCGATCGGCGCGGACAGGGTCGGATCGACGTGTCCGAGGGTGAACATCCAGTAGGCGGCATACATGCCAAGCATCAGGAAGTCACCGTGCGCAAAATTGATGACATCCGTGATGCCCCATATCAACGCCAGCCCCACTGCGATCGCGGCGTAGATCAGGCCGTTGAATAAACCCGTGGCAAGAGCCTCGAACACATCGTTCTCCTTGCTTTATCAGACTGTCGGCAACCCGCTTACTTCTTCCAGGTGAACGGAAGAATCGGCAGGTTCTGTTTCTTTTTGTAGTTGGTCGGCCACACGGTTTGATATTGCGTGCCTTCCAGTTGCAGAATCAAACCCTGTCCTTTCAGGTTCTGCCCGTTGCTGTCGAACTTCACGCCCGCCCACGGCATGACGATCTGGTCCGCGCTCAGGTTGGTGTCGGCCAACGCCTTGCGAATCGCCTCGGGATTGGTCGAACCGGCGCGGTTGATCGCATCGGCCAGCACCAGGATCGCTTGCAGCGAGCGCGCGCTGTTGCCGTTGAGATCCTTGCCGGTCTTGGCCTTGAACATGTCGTTGACCTGCTTGATGATCGGCTTGACCGTGTAAAGGTCGTTCGACCACACGTCACGCGTGAGCACACCCTGCACCTGCGGGCCCACCTCGGAGATGAAACGCGAATCGATGAAGCCGGCGTCGTTGGCCAGGAAAATCGGCGGCGCGTAGTTCATTTGCCGCATCGTACGCACGAACAGCATGGCGTCCGACGTATAGCTGGCGAAGATTGCCACGTCGGGCTTGGCCGCGGCGAGCTTTTGCGTCTCCGAGTTCAGCGACGGAGCACCGGCCGAGTAGGCAATGTTCGCAACGATTTCGCGACCCGATTGCTTGGCGAACTTCTGCACGGCCTTGTACGTGTTCACGCCGAAATCGGTATTCTCGTACACCACCGCGATCTTCTTGGTGGGTTGATTCTTCAGGCCATCGAGAAACTCCATCATGTTATGAATGAAGGTTTCGTCGTTCGGCGTGGTACGGAAGAACCACTTGTAGCCGCGCTGCGTCAGATCCGGGCTGCTCGACTCGCCGTTCAGATACGGAATGCCGCGCTGCTCGGCAATACGGCTGGCGGTCTTGGTCACATCGGACTGATAGGCCCCGGTGAGCGCCACCACATGCTCCTGGTCGATCAGGCGCTCGGCTTCGGCCTGCCCGACGCCGGGCTTGCCCTGCGAGTCGGCGAAAACCACCTGGATCTTCGCCCCGCCCAGCTTCGGCAACCCTGCGCCGGCGGCAAGCGGAATGCCCTTGAGTTCGGGATGCGGATTATTGACGATGTCCTCCGCGAGCTCGATGGCTTGCTTGAGCTCGCCCCCGGTCGACGCCAGCGCGCCGCTCAACGGGTAGACCGCCCCGATCTTGATCACCTTTTGCTGCGCGGACGCACCCTGCGCCAGCGCGATCCCCAAACTCGCCATCAGTACTGCAAGCAGTTTCTTCATTGCAATTTCCCCTGAGAATGAAATACGGTCACAGCCGACTTGACCCTTTGCTGCCCTTGATCCGACGCTAGTCCGCGCGCGCCCTGTCCGAAGATAACGACGGCATCTCCTGCAGGAACCGCCGCGGATCCGTTTGCCACGGCCCGCTGTAGCCGAGCGCGCGGGATACCTCTTCAGCCGTCTTCGACACGGCCTCCAAATACCCCAGCAACGATGCCGCATCGGCAAACACCGCCGCCGTCCCCGCCAGGCTGATTGCCGCGACAAACTCGCCGCCCAGCCCGAATACCGGCGCTGCAATTTCCGCCGAATGCGGCTCGAGCTCCCCGAAGCTGGCGGCGAGCCAGGTTCGCGCCGACAAATCGATCAGCGCTTCCAGTTCGGCCGGCGCACACGGTGTGATCTCGGTGTAGGCGCGCATCGCTCCGGCCAGGATTTCCGCTTTCAGAGCGGCGTCGGAAAACGTAAGAATCAGGCGTGTGGATGCACCGGCATAAAGCGGCGCGCGCCGCCCCGGTGCGATGTACATGCGCACTCGGGCACGCGACTCGAATACGTCGAGATAGATGCCCTCGTTGCCGTCGCGAATGACCCATTGGGTCGACTGCAGCGTCTGGTCGCGCAATTGCTCGAGAAAGGGCATGGCCACGCGTCGCGCCGGATAGCTCGCCTGCACGATTCCGCCCAGCTCCAGCAAGCGCGTGCCCAGGCGGTAACCGCCTTCGAACCGCTGGATCACCGCGAAGCGTTCCAATGCCCGCAAGGCCCGCAGGCAGCTGGCCTTGGGCAGGCCGGAGACCCGGGCCAGATCCGCCAACGTCCAGACCGGCTTTTCGTGGGAAAAGAAACTGGTCAGAAAGAGCGGACGTTCCAGCGACGATATCGGCGTTGTCTGTTTCATTGAGTGAACCGTAGTGTTGCTCCATGAAATAATAGGAAATTTCTAACTCGTTAACCAATTAGTGTTACTACTGAGAATCGTGAATCCCACACGACGCCGCTCATCAAGTACCTGATTGTCGGAATAGATCCCTTTAAATTCGGATTTCTCTCAAAAATAATCCTGGCCGGCGCGAATTAACATGGCAAATCGCGCGCCCACGGCTGATTCGGAACCCGATATTTTCACCAATCTCACTGCACACAAAGGCAGCAAGGTTCATGCCAGGCATGGGCGATGATCGGCACAACGGGCCGGTAACCTCACCCGCCCTCGAGCATGGAGACAACATCAATGCATCAAAGCCAACCCGGACTCAAACGCAGTCTCGGCGAACGCCACATCCGCTTGATGGCGCTGGGCACGGCAATCGGCGTCGGCCTGTTCCTCGGGTCGGGCGACGCGATCCAAATGGCCGGCCCGGCAATCATGCTGGCTTATCTGCTGGGCGGATTCGTCGTTTTCGTCATCATGCGCGCGCTGGGCGAAATGGCGGTCCACAATCCCGTGGCCGGCTCGTTCAGCCGCTACGCGCAGGAAGCGCTCGGCCCGCTGGCCGGCTATCTCACCGGCTGGACCTACTGGTTTCTGTGGATGGTGACCTGCATTGCCGAAATCACCGCCGTAGCGATCTACATGGGCATCTGGTTTCCCGACGTGCCCCGCTGGATCTGGGCGCTCGCGGCGCTGTCCATGATGGGTGCGGTCAATCTGGTCGCCGTCAAGGCATATGGCGAATTCGAGTTCTGGTTCGCGCTGATCAAGGTCGTCGCCATCATCGTGATGATCATCGGCGGCCTGGGCATGATCGTGTTCGGCCTGGGCAACGACGGCGTGCCGCTCGGCATCGGCAACCTATGGCGTCACGGCGGATTTTTCCCGAATGGTGCGCAAGGCCTGCTGACCTCGCTGCAAATGGTGATGTTTGCCTATATTGGCGTGGAACTTATCGGTCTGGCGGCCGGTGAAGCGGCCAGACCCGAGAAGTCGATTCCTGGCGCGATCAACTCGGTACTGTGGCGCATCCTGATTTTCTATGTGGGCGCCCTGTTCGTTATCCTGTCGATTTACCCATGGCACCAGATCGGCGCGAGCGGTAGCCCGTTCGTCACGACATTCGAGCGCCTCGGACTCAAGTCCGCCGCTGGCATCATCAACTTCGTCGTCCTGACGGCTGCGCTGTCGTCATGCAATGGCGGCATCTTCAGCACCGGTCGCATGCTTTACAACCTTGCGCTGCAAAAGCAGGCACCCCGCGCATTCAGCCGCACCGCATCGAACGGTGTTCCCCGCCTGGCGCTGCTGGTGTCCATGGGTATTCTGCTGTTTGGCGTGCTGCTCAATTACCTGGTGCCGGGCAAGGTCTTTGTCTGGGTTACGTCGATCGCTACGTTCGGCGGCATCTGGACCTGGATCATGATTCTGCTCACGCAGATGAGATTCCGCCGCAACCTGTCGCCGGAAGAACGCCGTCAGTTGGCATTCCGCATGCCCTGGTGGCCGTATGCGTCGTGGCTCACCCTGGCGTTTCTGGCGCTCGTCATCGGATTGATGGGCTACTTCCCCGACACACGCATCGCATTGATCGTCGGCCCGGGGTGGCTGCTGCTATTGATTGCCCTTTATTACGGTCTCGGCATCGCGAGGCGCACCACAGCGGCCTCGGCGCGTTGAACCCCGCTCTGAATCGGCTTCGTTTTTCCGATAGGAGCCGGGGCTCGATCAATTTGGCCTGAGCGACTGGCGGCGCCTTTCCTGCCGGATGCAGGATGCGCCGCCCACCGGAACGCAACACTAGCCGGCCATTGCGCGCTCGAGCGCGGCCTCGGTGAGCCACCAGGTTTGCGGCAGGTCCTGCTCGTCGCAGTTGGCGCCCTCGCCGCCGCGATCGACCACGATGAAGTCGCTCACCCGGCGCAGCGCCAGCAGCGGATGGTGCCACACCCCGGCGGCGTAGTTCACCCCCTGCCAGCCGCTCGTGACGAACGCGCGCATGCCGCGCACGTCCAGCTCGCCGGCCGGCGCCACCACCACCAGGTACGGCGTGTCGGCCAGCGGCACGAACGCCTGGCTGCCCAGCGGATGGCGCTCGAGCATCTTCACCTCGAACGGCAGGGGCCGCGGCTGGCCCCGGAACAGGTTCAGCAGCGCGTGCCCGCGACCCACCTCCACCCTGGCCAGATCGTGATAGCGCTCGGTGTTGCCGCCATTGATCGGGTAGTGACGCGCACCGGCCAGCTCGATCACGTCGCCAAACGGGGCGAACGCTTCGCGCGTCAGGCGCTCGATCCTCAACTCGTTCATGCCCGGCTCCTCACGCCTTGGCGCCGCGCGCGAGCCGGCCCCACAGCCGCAGCCGCGAGACCCCCCCGTCGGGCACGATGTTGAAGCGGATGTGCGTGATCGGCCCGAGCCGCGCAATCTGCTCGGCAAAGCTGTGCTGCTTGTCCATCGCCAGCTTCTGCTCGGGCAGCAGCACCGGCCAGAACATCGACTGCGTGACCAGCGACTCGGCCGTGCCGCCGGTGACATACGCGGCCTGCACCGAGCAGCGGTCCGGGTAGTTGCCCTTGAAGTGCGCCGTGTCCACTTCGATCTTCTCGATCTCGCCCGGGTGCGCCAGCGCGATGATGCACCAGTCGTTGCCCGGCTCGCGGCGCCGCCGCGTCTCCCAGCCGTCGCCCATGTTCACGCCCCGGCCCGGCATCAGCAGGTTCGAGGCCAGCCCGAAGTGCTGGTTGTTGACCCCCACCACGGTGCCGCCATTCTCCATGGCGATCAGGTCGATCAGCTCGTCGGCCCCGCGCTGGGCCCAGTCGCACTGCGGCAGCCCGTACAGGCGCAGCCGCGCGAGCCCGCCGTCCGGGTACAGGTTGACCCGCACGTGGGTGTAGGCCCGCTCGCCGGCCAGCGCATGGTAGTGGTGGCTGTTGCCCTGCAGGCTCACCGAGGGCAGGATCTCGTGCCACTCGGTGCGCTCGTCGGGCGCGCCCGACGGGCAGTAGCAGGCGTCGAGCGAGGCCGCCGGCGGGAAGTTGCCGGTGAAGTGGCTGGTGTCCAGGTCCACCCCGTGCAGCACGCCCGCGCGCGCGAGCTTGACGATGCACCAGTCGTAGCCGGTGGTGCGCTTGCGGCGCGTCTCCCAGCCGTCCATCCACTTGCCGTTCTCGTCGTATTTGCCGACGATGAACACCGCCGGCTCGGGGTTGAGCATGCGCTCCTTGGCGGCGAAGAATTCGTCGGTGGCAAACAGGGCCTGCGCGCCCAGCCGCGGATCGGCCAGGTTCACGTAGCGGCGCACGTACTCCGGTGCGTTCGGGTCGAGGGTGACAACTGCCATGAGAGTTCCTTTGGGGTGAATGCGGTTAGACGGCTTTGCGCGCGAGTTGCGGTGACGCCAGTACGTCGCCGTCCGTGGCGGCGGGGGCGACCGGCTCATAGGCCAGCTCGCCATTGAGCACGCGATGGGCGCGCGCCCGGTCGATATCCTTTTCCCACGAGGAGATGATGACCGTGGCCACGCAGTTGCCCAGCAGGTTGGTCACGGCGCGGGCGATACCGACGAACCAGTCGACCGGCAGGATCAATACCAGACCGAGCAACGGAATGGCGGGAATGGCAGTAAGCGTGGCGGCAAGAATCACGATGGCCGAGCCGGGGATACCATGCGCGCCTTTGGACGTGAGCAACGAGACGAGTACCACCAGAATCAGGTCGTGCATCGACAGCGGCGTGTTGGTCGCCTGGGCGATGAAAAGCACCGCGAGCGTGAGATAAATCGAAAAGCCGTCGAGGTTGAACGAATAGCCGGTCGGAATCACCAGCCCGACCGTCGAATCCTTGATCCCCATCCATTCCAGCTTGCGCATGATTTGGGGCAGCACCGCGTCGGAGGACGCGGTGCCGAGGACGATCAGCAGCTCCTCCCGGAAGTAGCGGACGAATTTGAAAATGCTGAACCCTGCCAGGCGCATGACGATGCCCAGCACGCCCACGACGAACACCACGCAGCTCGCGTAGAACACCAGCACCAGCAGGCTGAGCTGCTTGAGCGATCCTACGCCGTATTTGCCGGTGGTGAAGGCTACCGCACCGAGTACGCCCAGGGGCGCGAGCTTGATGATGAAACCCATGACGCGGAAAAAGACGTGTGCCAGGCTATCGATCAGGCTGGCCACGGGCTTGCCTTTTTCGCCGAGCAGCGACAGGGCGGCGCCGAACAGGACGGAGAACACCAGCACTTGCAGGATGTCGCCCCTGGCAAAGGCGTCGAACACCGTGTGGGGAATGATCTTCAGGATGAAGCCGGCGGTGTCTTTCAGGCTCTTGGCGTGCTCGGTATAGGTGGTGAGTGCAGACGCGTCCAGGCTATGGACGTCGACGTTCATGCCGGCGCCCGGCTGGGTGAAATAGGCCAGGCCCGCGCCGATGACCAGCGCGAAAGTGGTGATCAGCTCGAAATAGACAATCGACTTGACGCCGACGCGGCCGACTTTCTTGAGATCACCGGCGCTGGCCATGCCGCTGACCACGATACAGAACACGATAGGCGCGATCACCATATTGATGAGCTTGAGAAAGCCGTCGCCAAATGGTCGCAGACTCTCGCCGAAATGCGGGAAAAAGGCACCTAGTCCGATGCCGACGACCAGCGCGATGACGACGCGGCCGAACAGGGAATTGAGGAAGCGGGGCATGGCTTGTCTCCAACGGTTTTCATTGTACGGGGCAACACATCATACCGGTCAGACCAGTTGTGTTATGGCGGATATTAGTAATTCGATATGCGGCGGTCAAGCACTTCTTGCCCCGGGATATCCCTAGGCCGTGGCGGCGCGGATGGGCGCGCTCGGCGCGAGGCGAGGGTGAACGGCTGCCGCGCGTCGTACAATGGCGTGATAAAGCCCGGCACCGGCGCGGGCGCTCAACGACAGGTGATGCTTGAATGAAGACAAATTCGCACGCGGTGACCGATGCGGCCGTTGCGACGATCCGCGAGCGGATCGAGCGGCAGGTCTATCCTGCCGGGGCGATGCTGCCGTCGCAGCGTCAGTTGGCCGAGGAGCTCGCGATCAGCCGGGCCTCGCTGCGCGAAGCTTTGTCGACGCTGGAAGCGCTCGGAATGGTGGCGATCCGGCCGGGCAAGGGGGTTTATGTCAGCGATCTGTCGGAACGCACCGGCGTGGCGTGGCGTTTTGCCGATCAGATCTCGCTGGCCGACACCTATCAGTTGCGCTATGCGCTAGAGGGGTTCGCGGCCCGTCTGGCGGCGCTGGCGTCGAGCGCCGATGAAATCGCGTGGCTGGCCGATAATGTCGAATCGATGCGCATTGCGCTGAGCGAGGGACGTTTCGACGAGGCTGCGCAACTGGATTTTGCATTTCACCTGCGCATCGTCGGCATGGCTGGCAACGGGGCGATTGCCGATATCCTGCGCGGCAGCACCGAAATCGTGATGGAGAGCCAGCGTCTGCCGTTCTATCAGCGCGAGCTGGTGCTGTCGACCTACCATGAGCATCTGGAAATCCTGGCGGCGCTGCAGCGCCGCGATGCAACCGCCGCCGGGCGCGCGATGGAATACCATATCGTCAGGGCGGCGCAGCGTGCAGGCATCCATTTTCCGGTACCGCCGACCATGCAGGCAAGCCCCGACGAAGTGCTGGCGCAGGGCGCGCCATAACGCTATGGCTTTGAGAATTAAGGCTTTTGGGATATAATTTTAAGGTTTAAGTCATTCAACCTTCACCCTAGCGCCGACCCCATCCCAAACTTTCGTCCGTTGCCTGAAGCCGGCCGCGCGCCTTATCGAGCGCGCCTGCATTCGAGGCGAAAGCCATTGCGGCGGACGATAGGGTGGCAGCCTGGGTGATCCCTTCAGGAGTTCCCGTGCTGCCGTCTTTTTCCCCCGCTCTGCTTGCGCTCGCTGACGGCACGGTCTTTCGCGGATATGCCATCGGCGCTGCCGGGCATACCATCGGTGAAGTGGTGTTCAACACCGCCATCACCGGCTATCAGGAAATCCTCACCGACCCCAGCTATGCCCGCCAGATCGTCACGCTGACGTATCCGCATATCGGCAATGTCGGGGTCAATCATGAGGACGTCGAGGCCGGCAAGGTGCATGCCGCTGGCCTGATCATCCGCGATCTGCCCGTGTTGTCTTCCAATTTCCGCCAGGAGCAAACGCTGTCCGAGTATCTGAAAGCCGAGGGCGTCGTGGCGATCGCCGGCATCGATACCCGGCGCCTGACGCGTATCCTGCGCGACAAGGGGGCCCAGAACGGCTGCATCCTGGCCGGCGAAGTCGACGAAGCCAAGGCGATTGCGCTGGCGCGCTCGTTCCCCGGACTGGCCGGGATGGATCTGGCCAAGGTCGTCTCGACCACCGAATCGTACGGCTGGACGGACACCGAGTGGCGGCTCGACAACGGCGACGGCAAGCCCGGTTTCGGCACCGTGACGGCGCCGCGCTTCAAGGTCGTGGCCTATGACTTCGGCGTCAAGCGCAATATTCTGCGCATGCTGGCCGCGCGCGGCTGCGACGTCACCGTCGTGCCCGCGCAAACCAGCGCGGCGGAGGCTTTCGCGCTCAATCCCGACGGCATTTTCCTGTCCAACGGCCCGGGCGATCCGGAGCCGTGCGATTACGCGATCGACGCGACGCGCGAATTTCTGGCACGCGGCATTCCCACCTTCGGCATTTGCCTGGGGCACCAGATCATGGGCCTGGCGGTAGGCGGCAAGACGCTGAAAATGAAATGCGGCCACCACGGCGCGAATCACCCCGTCAAGGATCTGGCTGACGGTCGTGTGGTGATCACCTCGCAAAACCACGGATTCGCGGTCGATGCCGATTCGCTGCCGGCCAACACGCGCGTCACGCACGTGTCGCTGTTCGACGGCACCTTGCAGGGGTTCGAGTTCACCGACAAGCCTGCGTTCTGCTTTCAGGGCCACCCCGAGGCATCGCCCGGTCCGCACGATGTGGGCTATCTGTTCGATCGCTTCATCGCATTGATGGACGCGGCGAAAGCGGCCGGCAAGGCCTGAGGGAGATCCCGTGTTTGCCGAATCGTTCGGGATTGTGAATCTGTGGACCTATCTGGCCGGCGTGATCGTTATCGTGCTGCTGCCAGGGCCGAACTCGCTTTACGTATTGTCGGTGGCCGCTCAGCGGGGTGTGCGCCGCGGCTATCAGGGAGCGTGCGGCGTGTTCCTGGGCGACACGGTGCTGATGACGCTGTCGGCCGCGGGCGTGACCTCGTTGCTCAAGGCCAATCCCGCGGTTTTCTTCGCCGTGAAGTACGCAGGAGCGGCTTACCTGCTCTACATGGGCGTGAACATGCTGCGCGCGGCCTGGCGCAAGACGCGCGCGGCGGCGCCGCAGCGCGTCGCGGCGCCGGTGGATGACCGGCAGCCGTTTTCGAAGGCGTTGGTGATCAGTCTGCTCAATCCCAAGGCGATATTGTTTTTCGTTTCCTTTTTCATCCAGTTCGTCGATCCGGCCTATGCCCATCCGGCGTTGCCGTTTGCCATTCTTGGCCTGATTTGCCAGTTTTTCAGCTTCCTCTATCTGAGCACGCTGATTCTTGCGGGGGCGCGCCTTGCCGAGCATTTGCGCCGTCGGCGCCGGCTGAGCGCCGGCGCGACCGGCAGCGTTGGCCTGCTGTTCCTCGGCTTCGGCCTGAAGCTGGCGACGGCGACACTGAGCTAATTTTTATCGAGATCGTTATGCCAAAGCGCACAGACATTCAAAACATACTCATTATCGGCGCAGGTCCGATCATCATCGGGCAAGCATGTGAATTCGATTACTCCGGCGCCCAGGCGTGCAAGGCGCTGCGCGAAGAAGGTTACAAGGTCATCCTCGTCAACAGCAATCCGGCCACGATCATGACCGACCCGGACACGGCCGACGTGACCTATATCGAGCCGATCACGTGGGAGGTCGTCGAGCGCATCATCGCCAAGGAGCGTCCCGATGCGATCCTGCCGACCATGGGCGGGCAGACGGCGCTGAACTGTGCGCTCGACCTGCACCGGCATGGCGTGCTCGACAAGTACAAGGTCGAACTGATCGGCGCCTCGCCCGAGGCGATCGACAAGGCCGAAGACCGGCAGAAGTTCAAGGACGCGATGACCAGGATCGGCCTGGGGTCGGCCAAGTCGGGTATCGCCCATTCGATGGACGAGGCGCTCGCGGTACAGCAGGAAATCACCCGCCTGATCGGCGGCAGTGGCTATCCGATGGTGATTCGCCCGTCGTTCACCCTGGGTGGATCGGGCGGCGGCATCGCCTACAACCGCGAAGAGTTCGAGGAAATCTGCAAGCGTGGCCTCGATCTGTCGCCGACCCGCGAGCTGCTGATCGAGGAATCGCTACTGGGCTGGAAGGAATTCGAGATGGAAGTCGTGCGCGACAGGGCGGACAACTGCATCATCGTATGTTCGATCGAGAACCTTGACCCGATGGGGGTGCACACGGGCGACTCGATCACCGTGGCGCCGGCGCAGACGCTGACCGACAAGGAATACCAACTGATGCGCAACGCATCGTTGGCGGTACTGCGCGAAATCGGCGTGGATACCGGCGGCTCCAATGTGCAGTTCGCGATCAATCCGAAAGATGGCCGGATGATCGTGATCGAAATGAATCCTCGCGTGTCCCGTTCGTCGGCGCTGGCGTCGAAGGCGACCGGATTTCCGATCGCCAAGGTCGCGGCCAAGCTGGCGGTGGGTTACACGCTCGACGAATTGCGCAACGAAATTACCGGCGGCGCCACGCCTGCCTCGTTCGAGCCGACCATCGATTACGTCGTGACGAAGGTGCCGCGCTTTGCTTTCGAGAAATTCCGCGAGGCCGATCCGCACTTGACGACCCAGATGAAATCGGTCGGCGAGGTCATGGCCATTGGTCGCACGTTTCAGGAGTCGTTCCAGAAAGCGCTGCGCGGTCTGGAAGTCGGCGTCGACGGGCTCGACGAGAAGAGCGTCGACCGCGACGAAATCATCGAGGAGATCGGCGAGCCGGGGCCGGACCGCATCTGGTACGTCGGGGACGCGTTCCGCCTGGGCATGAGCCTCGAGGAGATTTATGCGGAAACCTCGATCGACCCCTGGTTCCTGGCGCAACTGGAAGATATCGTGCGCAAGGAAAGGGCGCTGCACGGCCGTGCGCTGGCGAGTGTGTCGGCCGACGAATTGCGTTTGCTCAAGCAAAGCGGCTTTTCCGACCGCCGCCTGGCGAAGCTGCTGGGCGCCAAGCCGGCCGAAGTGCGCGCGGCGCGCGTGGCGCTGAACGTGCGCCCGGTCTACAAGCGGGTCGACACCTGCGCGGCTGAATTCGCCACCAAGACCGCCTATATGTACTCGACCTACGAGGAAGAGTGCGAGGCCCAGCCGACCGATCGCAAGAAGGTGATGGTGCTCGGCGGCGGGCCGAACCGTATCGGGCAGGGCATCGAGTTCGATTATTGCTGTGTTCACGCCGCCCTCGCGCTGCACGAGGATGGCTATGAAACCATCATGGTCAACTGCAATCCGGAGACCGTTTCGACCGATTACGACACCTCGGACCGCCTGTACTTTGAACCGCTGACGCTCGAGGACGTGCTGGAAATCGTCGACAAGGAAAAGCCTTTCGGCGTGATCGTGCAGTACGGCGGGCAAACGCCGCTCAAACTGGCGCTCGATCTGGAAGCCAATGGCGTGCCGATCATCGGCACCAGCCCGGACATGATCGATGCGGCAGAAGACCGCGAGCGCTTCCAGAAACTGCTGCACAAGCTGGGCTTGCGCCAGCCGCCCAACCGCACCGCGCGCACCGAGGACCAGGCGCTCGCATTGGCCGCCGAAATCGGCTACCCGCTGGTGGTGCGGCCGTCCTATGTGCTGGGTGGACGCGCCATGGAGATCGTTCATGAACCGCGCGACCTGGAGCGCTACATGCGCGAGGCGGTCAAGGTGAGTCACGACAGTCCGGTGTTGCTCGATCGCTTTTTGAACGATGCCATCGAGTGCGATGTCGACTGCATCTCCGACGGCAAGGAGGTGTTCATCGGCGGGGTCATGGAGCACATCGAGCAGGCTGGCGTGCACTCGGGCGATTCGGCGTGCTCGTTGCCGCCGTATTCGCTGTCGGCGCAGACCGTGGCCGAACTGAAACGGCAGACCGCCGCGATGGCCAAGGCGCTGAATGTGATCGGGCTGATGAACGTGCAGTTCGCGATCCAGCAGCAAGACGGGCAGGACGTCGTCTATGTGCTGGAAGTGAATCCGCGCGCGTCCCGCACGGTGCCGTATGTATCCAAAGCCACCGGTCTCCAATTGGCAAAGATCGCCGCACGCTGCATGGTCGGGCAGTCGCTGCATGCGCAAGGGGTCGAGAAGGAAGTGACGCCGCCGTACTTCAGCGTCAAGGAAGCAGTGTTCCCGTTCGTGAAATTCCCGGGCGTCGACCCGATTCTCGGGCCGGAAATGCGCTCGACCGGGGAAGTCATGGGCGTTGGCGAGACGTTTGGCGAGGCCCTGTTCAAGTCGCAGCTTGCCGCCGGCTCGCGCTTGCCGGCGTCCGGCGCAGTGCTCATTACCGTGAAAGACAGCGACAAGCCGCGCGCGGTTGAAGTGGCCCGCATGCTGCATGAGCTTGGCTATCCGATCGTCGCCACGCGCGGTACGGCCGCCGCCATCGAGTCGGCCGGCATTCCGGTCAAAGTGGTCAATAAGGTGAAGGACGGCCGTCCGCACATCGTCGACATGATCAAGAACGGCGAGTTGGCGCTGGTGTTTACCACCGTCGACGAAACGCGTACCGCGATCGCCGATTCGCGCTCGATCCGTATGTCCGCCCAGGCCCACAAGGTCACTTATTACACGACCATCTCGGGCGCGCGTGCGGCTGTCGAAGGGCTGAAATATCTGCAAAACCTGGAAGTCTATGATTTGCAGGGTTTGCATGCGCGTCTGAACTAGGCGCGGCGTTGCGGGTCGGCGGCGGATCGTTGCGGCAGGGGCGAGCCGGCGGCCGGCTTTTTGAAACGCGTGCTTAAACCCGTTATACTGTTTTGACACAGCCGCGGTTGAGCGGCGTTCGCGAAAGCGAATGCGGCTTTGCTGCGGTAATTTTTTTGCCTTTTGGAATTTGCGTATGAGTACCGTCCCATTGACCAAGCAGGGAGCCGAGCAGTTGAAGACCGAGCTCCATCGACTCAAGACCGTCGAACGTCCGGCTGTCATCAATGCGATCTCCGAGGCCCGTGCGCAGGGCGATTTGTCGGAAAACGCCGAGTACGACGCGGCCAAGGAAAAGCAGAGCTTTATCGAGGGCCGGATCATGGAGATCGAGTCCAAGTTGTCGGCGGCGCAGATCATCGATCCTGCGCAACTGGACGCGGACGGCCGCGTGGTATTTGCGGCTACGGTCGAGCTCGAAGATCTGCAGGACGGCAAGACCGTGGCATATCAGATCGTTGGGGATGATGAGGCAGATCTCGAGACCGGTAAGATCTCGGTGAGCTCTCCGATCGCGCGCGCGCTGATCGGCAAGTATGCCGGCGACGTGGCCGAGGTGCAGGCTCCCAGCGGCGTGCGTGAGTACGAGATCATCGATGTCCGCTACGTCTGACACGACCAACGCGGTTGGCGAGTTCGTCCCTGCAAAGCTGTTCCGTCTGCTGGCCACTGTCTGGTGCGGCAGTCAATGGACCATCGGCTATCTGGTGGCGCCGACCCTGTTCGCGCTGCTGGAAAATCGCCGGACAGCCGGCTCGCTGGCCGGCGGTCTGTTTCACTCGGAAGCCATTCTGGGTGTCGTCTGTGGCGTTTTGCTGTTGCTGCTCGCCAATACGCTGTCCCGGCAGCCTGGCGGCGCAGCAGCGTACCGCCCGCTGCGCTGGATCGTGGCGGGCATGATGGCGTGCGTTCTGCTTGGATATTTTGCGCTGGCACCCTGGATGGACCAGTTGCGCGCCTCGGCCGCCGCAGCCGGGGTGGACGTTGAAAACTCCGCCTATGCGGCTCGCTTCGGTTTGTTGCACGGCGTGTCGACCGGCTTTTACGTGCTGCAAAGCCTGCTTGGGCTGGCGCTGATCTGGCGGCTCCCGGCCGGCGCCGTCACGCGTCGGATTGGCGACGCTTGACGCTGCTCTGCCGTTTTTTTGCCTTTTTGAGCAAGCCACCCGAGGTCAGCCGCTCATTGCCTCGTACCACCACTTTCTTTACCGTGGGTCGACGGCCCGGGTTGGTGCTGGACTTGATGACCGTGACGACCTTGGGACCGCGGCCCTTGCGAGCGCCCGGCGCGTCGGCTGCCTTGCTGGGTTCGGCCGGACGCCAGATGACCAGGAGTTTGCCGATATGCTGAACCGGCGCGGCGTTGAGCCGGTCGCAAATCGATTCATAAATGGCGAGGCGTTCGTCGCGCTGATCGCCGAAAACGCGCACTTTGATCAGCTGGTGCGCATTCAAGCTGAGATCGATCTCCTTGAGCACGGCTGGTGTCAGTCCATCTGCGCCGATCAGGACCACGGGATTCAAGGCGTGTGCCTCGGAGCGCAGTTCGGCGCGGCGGGCGGGGGAAAGAGACAAGGCGGGCATATCGGCGGTCGGCAGAAAATCGGAGAAGCGCCCATAAAATCGTTGGCTGGGCGCGCGAAGGCGTATTATCCAGCAAATTTGCAGGGTTTTTAGAGTTTCATGGCAAAAAACCGCTTTAATCAGTCGTGGTTGCACGATCACATCAATGATCCCTACGTCAAAATGGCGCAGCGCGACGGGTATCGGGCTCGCGCGGCGTACAAATTGAAGGAAATCGACGAACAGGACAAAT
>JAGXBI010000049.1 GCA_018971155.1 Burkholderiales bacterium | reverse complement strand
TCGTGCCGCCAGAGGCGGTCGGCGCGGCTGGCGCGGCTGGCGCCGCCGGTGCTGCCGGTGCTGCCGCGGCAGGCGCAGCCGGGGCCGGCGCACTGGCGGCCGCCTTCCCGTTCACGGCCGCGGGCGCTGCGCCGTTGGCCGACTCCAGCATGATGATGAGAGAACCCTCGGATACCGTGTCGCCGACCTTGACCTTGACATCCTTGACGATGCCGGCCGACGGGCTCGGCACATCCATGGTCGCTTTGTCGGATTCCAGCGTGACCAGCGACGTTTCCGCCTCGACCCGGTCGCCTGCCTTCACCAGTACTTCGATAACCGGCACATCGTTGTACCCGCCGATGTCCGGCACCTTGACTTCAATTACTTGACTCATTTCTGACAGTCTCCTCGCGTCTGCCTGCACTGCGAGAAGGGCGCGCCCATGCATAGGCGCGCCCTTCGCCGCTTCAAGGCAGCTTACACGGTCATCGGGTTGGGTTTGTTCGGATCGAGCCCGTACTTGGCAATCGCTTCGGCAACCTTGGCCGCTGCAATCGTTCCCTCGTCGGCCAGCGCCTTGAGCGCCGCAACGGCGACCCAGTAGCGGTCGACCTCGAAGAAATGACGCAGTTTCTCACGCGTGTCGGACCGGCCGAACCCATCCGTGCCGAGCACCACGTAGCGCTGCGACAGGAACGGACGGATCTGATCGGCGTAGGCGCGCACGTAATCGGTCGAGGCGATGACCGGCCCGCGCGCGTCCTTGAGGCACGCCTCGACGTGCGATTGGCGCGGCGTGTCGGTCGGATGCAGCAGGTTGTGGCGCGCCACGTCGTGGCCTTCGCGCGCCAGTTCAGTGAAGCTCGGGCAGCTCCACAGATCGGCATCGACACCCCAGTCGTTCTTGAGCAGCGCAGCGGCTTCGACCACTTCATTGAAGATCGTGCCCGAGCCCAGCAATTGCACGTGCGGCGCCTTCTTGCTGTCTTCGCCGCGCTTGAACAGATACATGCCCTTGACGATGTCCTTCTCCACGCCCTCGGGCAAGCCGGGTTGCGCGTAGTTCTCGTTCATCACGGTAACGTAGTAATACACGTCCTCCTGCTCCTGCACCATGCGGCGCAGACCGTCCTGCACGATCACCGCCAGCTCGTAGCCGTAGGTCGGATCGTACGAGATGCAGTTCGGGATCGCCGAGGACCACAGCAGCGAGTGGCCGTCTTCGTGCTGCAGGCCCTCGCCGTTGAGTGTCGTGCGACCGGCCGTGCCGCCGATCAGGAAGCCGCGCGAGCGCATGTCGCCGGCGGCCCAGGCCAGATCGCCGATGCGCTGGAAGCCGAACATCGAGTAAAAGACATAGAACGGAATCATCTGCTCGCCATGCGTCGAGTACGACGTGGCCGCTGCGATCCAGTCGCACATGCCGCCGGCCTCGTTGATCCCTTCCTGCAGGATCTGGCCGTTTTCGGATTCCTTGTAGAACATCAGCTGGTCCTGGTCCTGCGGGACGTACTTCTGCCCTTGCTGGCTCCAGATGCCAATCTGGCGGAACAACCCTTCCATGCCAAAGGTGCGCGACTCGTCGGGCACGATCGGTACGATGCGCTGGCCAAGCGTCTTGTCCTTGAGCAGGATGTTGAGCACCCGCACGAACGCCATGGTGGTCGAAATCTCACGCCCTTCGGCGGTCGCCTTGAGTACCGGCTCGAAAGCCGACAGTGCCGGAACCTGAAGCGGTGCGGCCTTGGCGCGCCGGGCCGGCAGGTAACCGCCCAGCTCCATGCGGCGCTCGCGCATGTATTCGAGTTCCTTGGAGCCCTCTTCGAATTTCACGTAGGGCACGTCGGCGATCTGCTCGTCGGTGATCGGCAGCTTGAACTGGTCACGGAATTTCTTCAGGGCATCCACCGGCATCTTCTTCTGCTGGTGGGTGATGTTCATCGCCTGGCCTGCCTCGCCCATGCCGTAACCCTTGATGGTCTTGGCCAGGATCACGGTCGGCTGCCCCTTGTGATTGGTCGCCTGCTGGAACGCGGCATAGATCTTGTGCGGATCGTGGCCGCCGCGATTCAGGTTCCAGATGTCTTCATCGGAGTAATCGGCCACCATCGCCTTCAACTCGGGCGAGTTGAAGAAGTGCTCGCGCACGTAGGCGCCGTCCTTGGATTTGTAGGTTTGGTATTCGCCGTCCACGCACTGCATCATGCGCTTCATCAGCAGGCCCTTCTTGTCGCGCGCGAGCAAGGCATCCCAGCGGCTGCCCCAGATGACCTTGATGACATTCCAGCCGGCGCCGCGGAACTCCGATTCCAGTTCCTGGATGATCTTGCCGTTGCCGCGCACCGGACCGTCCAGGCGCTGCAGGTTGCAGTTGACCACGAAAATCAGGTTGTCGAGCTGCTCGCGCCCGGCCATGCCGATCGCGCCGAGCGATTCCGGCTCGTCGGTCTCACCGTCGCCCAGGAAGGCCCACACCTTGCGACCGTCGGTTTTCAGCACGCCCCGGCTTTCCATGTATTTCATGAAGCGGGCCTGATAGATTGCCATGATCGGGCCAAGGCCCATCGACACGGTCGGGAACTGCCAGAAATCCGGCATCAGCCACGGGTGCGGATAGGACGGGATGCCGTGACCGTCGACTTCCTGGCGGAAGCTGTCGAGCTGCGTCTCGGTCAGGCGGCCCAGCAGGAATGCGCGGCTGTAGATGCCCGGCGATGAGTGGCCCTGGACGAAAATCAGGTCGCCGCCGTGCTTGTCGGACGGCGCATGCCAAAAGTGATTGAACCCGACGTCATACAGCGTGGCGGCCGAGGCGAACGAGGCGATATGGCCGCCCACGTTGGTGGTCTTGCCGGCGCGCAGCACCATCGCGATCGCGTTCCAGCGCGTATACGAGCGCACGCGATGCTCGATCTCCTGGTCGCCCGGGATATGGGCCTGCTGATCGAGCGGAATGGTGTTGATGTACGGCGTATTGGCGGAGAACGGCAGGTGTTCGCCGTTCACGCGAGCGTATTCGATCAGTTTTTCGAGCAGGTAGTGCGCCCGCTCCGGACCTTCGGCGCTAAGCACGCCTTCCAGGGATTCGAGCCATTCCTTGGTCTCTTGGGGATCGGCGTCCTGCTCGGACACGTATTTCAGAACTTCATCAGGTACGGCGGACATGGTTGTCTCCTGTCTGTCGTGGGAGTGGGCGACGCGGTCGAGCCTGTTTCGAGCACGGCAGGCTCGCCGACCTTATGCCGCGCCATTGTACGGAGTACGCGGGGCGAAGCGCAAGAAAAATTTCAAATTACGGTATATGTTTTTATAATGTGAAATATCGCGCCGCAGTGCAGCAAAAATCGCAGCGCGATTTTTCTACATCAATACCTGCATTGACCTACCGTAGGCGTTTGACCACGATTTGACAATGGGCGCGCAACGGGTCAACGGGCGCGGGCGATGACGCCGTCTGAGCTACAATCTTGGGATGTTTCCGCACCGCCTCGCCACTCCCGCCCCCCCCACACGGCCGAATCACGCAGCCGGCCGTTCGAACCGCTGGCTGCAGGGCTTTGCGGAATCGCACTACTACCTGCTGGTGCCGCTCGCCTCCATTGTGATCTTTCTGGTGGTGATGAGCTTGATCCTGTGGAGTCTGAATCGCCGCGAGACCGAGCAGCAGCAAGACACCCTGTACCGCAACGTGGCATGGGCGCAGCAACAGATCCGCCTGAACATGCTGTCGATCCAGGATCAGATCAGTTCGCTCGCGCGCGACACCGCCGCAGCCCCGCAGAGTCTCGGACACTTCGCCAGTGCGGCCGACGAGATGATGCAGAACCATCCCGACATCGTATTCATGAACTGGCTCAATGCGGAGCAGCGGCCGCAGTGGGCGGTGCCGACCGATTCGCCATTCGCCCCGCGACTTCAGGCCAGCAAGGACAGCCCGATGGAGGACGCTTTGCTGGTGGCGTTTCGTGCGGCCCGCGACTCGCGGCGGCCCGCCTACTCGACGCTGCTTTATGACGCCTCGGGCATGTCCTACATTGCGCTCGAAGTGCCCGTGCTGCGCGGCCGTGAATTCCTCGGCACGATCGGTGTGGTGTATTCGGTCGAGGGCATTCTGATTCATGAGTTGCCGCAGGAGCTGGGCAACAAGTTCAAGGTCTCGTTCGTCGATACGCACAACAAGGAGCTGGCTACCACATCGACCCGGCCACCCTCGCCGCGCGACGTTTCCTCCGAACTGCTGCTCGATCCGCCCGGGCATAGCCTGCTGGTGCGCGTCTACTCGTATCCGTCGGTCGGCAACTTCGTCAACAACACGCTGGTATGGCTGATTGTCGGCCTGTCGTGCTTCGTGCTCTGGAGCCTGTGGAGCCTGTGGCGTCACACACGGCAGCGCTTCGAGGCGCAGCAGGCCCTGTTCAACGAAACGTCGTTTCGCCGTGCGATGGAAAATTCCATCGTGATCGGCATGCGGGTGCTGGATCTGCAAGGCCATATCACCTACGTGAACCCGGCGTTTTGCCGCATGACCGGCTGGGACGAGGCAGACCTTCTGGGCCATGCGCCGCCCTATCCGTACTGGCCGGATGACGATATCTACGAGATGCAGCGCCGCATCGACATGACCCTGCGCGGCAAGGCCCCGTCGCATGGATTCGAAATCCGCGTGCGGCGCAAGAACGGCTCGGTGTTCTATGCGCGCATGTTCGTCTCGCCACTGGTCGACGCGCACGGCCGGCAAACCGGCTGGATGTCGTCGCTGACCGACATCAGCGAACCCAAGCGCGCCCGCGAGGAACTGGCCGCGGCCCATGAGCGCTTCACCACCGTGCTCGAGAGTCTCGACGCCTCGGTCTCGGTGCTGGCCGTCGACAAGGCCGAGTTGCTGTTCGCCAATCGCTATTACCGGCAGCTGTTCGGCACCCGTCCGGAGGGGCACCTCGAGTTGTCCGATGGCGCGCTCGAGTCGGCGCAAGTGTCGAGCGATTCGATCGACATGGTCGATGCCTACGCCGGCCTGCCGGCCGTGGCCCTGACCGATACGGCCTCCGAAACGCAGGAAATTTATCTGCCCAGCCGGCAGAAATGGTTTGAGGTGCGGCGGCAATATATTCAATGGGTGGACGGCCATCTGGCACAACTGCAGGTTGCCACCGACATTACCGCGCGACGCCAGGCCGAGGAGCTGGCGCGCCAGGAGGAAGAGCGCTTGCAATTCACCGGCCGACTGATGACAATGGGCGAGATGGCCTCTTCCTTGGCCCACGAGTTGAATCAGCCATTGGCCGCAATCAATAACTACTGCATGGGAACGGCCGCATTGGTGCGAGCCGGACGCACCAGCCCCGAGACACTGCTGCCGGCGCTCGAAAAGACCTCCCAGCAGGCGGTGCGGGCAGGCATGATCATCAAGCGCATCCGCTCGTTCGTCAAACGCAGCGAGCCAAAGCGCCAACCCACGAGCATTTATGAAATCGTCGCCGATGCGGTGGGGCTGGCCGAAATCGAGGCACGCAAGCGGCGCATCCGCATCGTGACGGAGCTCCCGGCGGGCCTGCCGCAAATTTACGTCGACCCGGTGCTGATCGAACAGGTTCTGGTGAATCTGCTCAAAAACGCGGCCGAGGCAATGCAAAACCATACGCCGCCGCCGGGCCTGCGGCGCGATCTATCGATTCGCCTGCATGTGCGCCGGCAGGAGAAAGCCATCGAGTTCACCGTCGTCGACCATGGCCCGGGAGTCGACGAGACCGCCATCGAACGCCTGTTCGAACCGTTTTTCAGTACGAAATCCGACGGTATGGGGATGGGGCTGAATATTTGCCGCTCGATCATCGAATCGCATCATGGCCGCCTGTGGGTGGAAAACAACTATGCCGGGGACGTGCGCAGCGGCTGCACGTTTTTTATCCTATTACCATTTGACGCCGATACTTCATCCGTGGGGGAAGCATGACTGCCAGCAACAACAACACTGATCAAGAAACCGTCTTTATTGTCGACGATGATGAAGCCGTTCGTGACTCGCTGCGCTGGTTACTCGAAGCCAACGGGTATCACGTGCGCAGTTTCGACAGTGCAGAGCAGTTCCTGGCGCACTACGACCGGCGGCAGGTGGCGTGCCTGATCCTCGACGTGCGCATGCCCGGGATGAACGGACTCGAGCTCCAGGAGCATCTGCTGGCCCAGAATATTTCGATCCCGACGATTTTTGTCACCGGCCACGGCGACGTGCCGATGGCCGTCAACACCATGAAAAAGGGCGCGATGGATTTCATCGAAAAGCCATTCGATGCGGCCGAGTTGCGCGTGCTGGTCGAGCGCATGCTGGGCAAGGCCCGGCTCGATGCCAGCAGCCAGCGCGAACAACAGGCCGCCGACGAACTGCTGGCGCGCCTGACCGGACGCGAGCAGCAGGTGCTCGAACGTATCATCGCCGGCCGGCTGAACAAGCAGATCGCCGACGACCTCGGCATCAGCATCAAGACGGTCGAGGCCCACCGCGCCAATATCATGGAAAAGCTCAACGTCAACACGGTCGCCGACTTGCTGCGGCTGGCCTTGTCCAAGCGCTCCTGAGCGCCGCGCCACCGGCACAACGCTATATTCGATCGACGGTTCGAGACGCCCTGGCGCGGGCGTCGCCGGCCCTGGTTTATTTCTCGTGTGATTCACCACCATGACTGCTACTCTCCTTGACGGCAACGCGCTTGCCAAAAAACTCCGTGCCGACGTCGCAGCCCGCGCGGCGAAACTCACCGCCCGCGGCCACCAGCCCGGCCTGGCCGTGATTCTGGTCGGCGAAGATCCCGCCAGCCAGGTCTACGTGCGCAACAAGGTCAAGGCGTGCGAAGACAACGGCATTTACTCGGTGTTCGATCGATTCCCGGCCGACTTGCCCGAGGCCAGGCTGCTGGCACGCATTGCCGAACTCAATGCCGATCCGAAGGTGCATGGCATTCTGGTGCAGTTGCCGCTGCCCAAACACATCGACAGCCATAAGGTGCTGGAGGCGATCGCGCCGGAAAAGGACGTCGACGGATTTCACGTCGCCAATGCCGGCGCGCTGATGACCGGCGCACCACTGTTTCGGCCCTGCACTCCTTACGGCTGCATGAAAATGCTGGAGTCCATCGAATTTCCGCTGCGTGGCGCCCGTGCCGTGGTGGTGGGCGCCTCGAACATCGTCGGCAAGCCGATGGCAATGATGCTGCTGCAGGCCGGCGCGACGGTGACCATTTGCAACAGCAAAACCCGCGATCTGGCCGCGCATACGCGCGAGGCCGATGTCATCGTCGCCGCGGTCGGCCGGCGCAATTTGATTACGGCCGACATGGTCAAGCCGGGCGCCGCGGTCATCGACGTCGGCATGAACCGTGACGATCAGGGCAAGTTGTGCGGCGACGTCGATTTCGCCGCCGTCAAGGAAGTCGCGGGCTGGATCACGCCGGTCCCCGGCGGGGTTGGGCCGATGACGATTACGATGCTGCTGGTCAATACGCTGGAGGCAGCCGAGCGCGCCGCGGGCTGACTGGCGCACAGGCGTGAAGGCCGGTGCGGCCCTGACTGGACCGTCATGCCTTTGCGCCCGGTGCGCGCCGGTTGAGGCAGGCTATCGGCGCCGCAGATAAAAACGACTGGAAAAACCGGCCGCTTGCCCCCACACTCATCGATAAGTTCGATTTCACGGATATGCAACCCATGAGTGCTCACGACGCCGCCAACCCGCTGCTGGATTTCTCGGATTTACCTCGTTTTGGCTCGATTCGACCGGAACACATCACGCCGGCCATCGATGCCCTGCTCACCACGGCGCGCGAGGCGGTCGAGCGCGTCGCCGACCCTGCCACGCCCGGCACCTGGCGCGACGTTGTCGACGCGCTGGAGGAAGGCACCGAAGGACTTGGCCGAGCCTGGGGCGTCATCAATCACCTCACCGCAGTGGTCGACACGCCGTCGCTGCGCGCAGCGCACGGCGAGAATCTGCCGCGTGTGACGGAATTCTGGTCGTCGCTCGGGCAAAACCTGGCCTTGTACGAAAAATACAAGGCGATCGCCAGCGGGTCCGAATACCCCGGCTTGTCGGCCGCCCGCAAGAAAATCCTCGAGAACGAGTTGCGCGGATTCCGCCTGGGCGGCGCGGAATTGCCCGAGTCCGAGAAGCCTCGCTTCGCAGCCATCCAGGAACGGCAGGCGGCGCTCGGCAAAGCCTTTTCCGATCACGTGCTCGATGCCACGAATGCGTTTGCACGCTATGTCGAGAACGAAGCCGAACTGGCCGGACTGCCGGACGACGTCAAGGACGCCGCCCGCGAAGCGGCCGGCAAGGATGGGAAACCGGGCTGGAAATTCACCCTCCATTTCCCCTCGTATTTCCCGGTGCTGCAGTACGCTGATAACCGAGCATTGCGCGAAGCGATGTACAAGGCCAATGTGACTCGGGCCTCGGAATTGGCGCCCGAGTATGGCGCGGGCGAGGCCGCCTGGGACAATACGGCGATCATCACCGAGCAGCTCGCGTTGCGGCGCGAGGAAGCGCAAATGCTCGGGTTTGCCAGCTATGCCGAGGTATCGCTCGAGCCGAAGATGGCGGAGTCCCCTGCTCAGGTCTTGGGTTTCCTGGAGGATCTGGCACGCCGCGCCCGCCCCTATGCGGAAAAGGACTGGGCCGAGCTGACGGCGTTTGCCGCGCAGGAGTTCGGACTGACGACGCTCGAGCCGTGGGATGTGACGTACGTCTCCGAAAAACTGCGCCAACGGCAGTACGCGTTCTCCGAAAACGAGGTGCGCCAGTACTTCCCGCAACCCAAGGTGCTGGAAGGCCTGTTCCGCGTCGCCTCTACCCTGTTCGGCGTGACCATTCGCCCCGACAGTGCCGAAGTATGGCATCCCGACGTGCGCTTTTTCCGCATCGAGAATTCGGCCGGGGAGCTCCTCGCGCAGTTCTATCTCGATCTTTATGCGCGCGAGGGAAAGCGCGGCGGCGCATGGATGGACGACGCGCGTGCGCGCAAGCGGCTCGGCGACGGGCGCCTGCAAACGCCGGTGGCTTATCTGACCTGCAACTTCCCGGCCCCGGTCAACGGCAAGCCCGCCCTTTTCACGCACGACGATGTGATTACGCTGTTCCACGAATTCGGGCATGGCTTGCACCATATGCTGACCCAGGTGGAGGATGCCGGAGTATCGGGCATCAATGGCGTGGAGTGGGACGCGGTCGAGCTGCCATCGCAATTCATGGAAAATTTCTGCTGGGAATGGGACGTGCTCACGCACATGACCGCCCATGCGGAGACGGGGGCACCATTGCCGCGCCCGCTGTTCGACAAAATGATCGCCGCACGGAATTTCCAGAGCGGCTTGATGATGCTGCGTCAAATCGTCTTCTCGGATTTCGACATGCGCCTGCATGCCGATTTCGATCCGAACGGGCCGCAAACCGTGCTGGCACTCTCGCGAGAGACCAATGACCGGCTGCACGTGCTGCCGCAAGCGCCCTTCTCGCGATGGCCCAACACGTTCAGTCACATTTTCGCGGGCGGGTATGCGGCCGGCTATTACAGTTACAAGTGGGCGGAGGTGCTGTCCGCCGATGCCTACGCGGCGTTCGAGGAGGCAGCCAGTCGTACCGGTACGGTGCTCGATGCGCAAATCGGTGCTCGCTATCGGGATGAAATTCTGGCTGTCGGCGGCAGCCGCCAGGCGATCGACTCGTTCAAGGCGTTCCGCGGGCGAGCACCGACGGTCGATGCGCTATTGCGGCACAGCGGCATGGCGGCCTGACGTGCGCAGGCCGAGTACCGTCGCGGCGATTCGCGCATCATGAGGCCCATGCAAGCGGTTTCCCTTTCATGCGACTGACCACGTTTACCGATTACTGCTTGCGCACGTTGATGTATGTCGGCGTGCGTGTCGACGGACACGCCACGCGTGCGGAGATCGCCATCGCTTACGGGATTTCCGATAATCATCTGATGAAGGTGATCAACTTCCTCGCGCGCGCCGGTTATCTGGAGACGGCCCGGGGCAAAGGCGGCGGGATCCGGCTCGCACGCGCGGCTGCCGATATTTCGATTGGCACCCTGGTGCGTGCCGCGGAGGCGGATAGTCCGCTGGTCGAATGTCTGGAGCAGGGCGGCGGCTCCTGCCGTATCACGTCGGTGTGCAAGTTACGCGGAATCCTGGCCGATGCGTCCGAAGCATTGTTTGCAACACTCGATCGCTATACGCTGGCCGATCTTCTGGAGCAACCCACCGGCATGCAGCGCATCCTGCTGCATCCGCAGCGCCCCTCTCCACTTGACACCAAGGCACGCTGACGTGGCTGCCCCCCGTCGGCACCGTACCAGCGGGACGTGCCGACGCCGTTGACGTTTCATGTGGGGGCGCGGCGAGACAGCAAACAGCCAAACGCATCGACGATCGCCTGCACGTAGAGATTCTTGTGCGCCAACGGCCCGTTGGCGCGCTCGTAATGGATCCGCATGGTCGCGTTGGCTTCGAACAGGAAGATCCGCCCATCGGGCAGCAATGTGAAGTCGATCCCGGCGTAATCGAGGTCAAGCTGACGCCCGATCGCGGCAAGCGCCTTCATTGCGCGCGCGCCCAGCACTTCGGTCGGATTCACCAGAAAGCGCCGTTCCTCGTCGATTTTCCACGGATGCGCAGTCATATCCGCGGAAAAATAATGGACCATCCAATGCGATGAAATCGCCAGATGATAAGGCAACGGCTGGCGATCGACGAAGATCATGCGGTACTTGCGGTACCAGCCATCGGCACTGCGATAGTCACGAAACGCGCTCAAATAATGGGCTGCGTCGACCCTGGCCAGGTGCCGCCCGAGGGCGGCCAGCGTCTCGCAGCGGGCCAATCCCTCGCCGCCGTGCGTGGCCGCCGGTCGGGCCAGGACAGGCAGCGCCATGCTCTCGCGCGCCAGCATTGCAGTCAAAGTCTGTGCCGCGTTGAGCCCGCGCTCGACGCGGACGCACGGCGGGACGACGACGTCGTCGATACCGCCGAGCAGCGTCGCCAGTCGATGGCGCTGGGTACGCGCCACCGCCGCCGGCGCATTGAGCATGGGGCGCTGGCTGCGCTCGCAAAAGCGGGCCAATCTGGCGTCCATCGAAGCCGCGACATCCGCATCGCCGATTGCATTGAATGCCAGGTCGAAAGGAGGCAAATGCCGATCTTCATCGTCAGCGGCATAGTCGACGATGTATTTGACGCGCGTAAACGTATCGGCCGGCAACAGAATTTCGAACGGGATGTTACCTGCCTCGCGCCCCGCACATAGTATGAGAATCGACCGAGCCTGCTGCGAAGCCTGCTCAATGAAAATCCGTTGCGCCCGGTAGGCCCGAGTCCGATGAGCCGCGGCTTCGGCATGACGGCCGGCACCGGCGCAAATGGCGGCAAGATTTTGGTGCGCCAGTGCCAGCCCCGGTGCGATTTTCAGCACCAGCCTGTACCAGGACTCCGCTGTCGCATGATCGCCCTTCATGTAATAGCCGGTGGCGACGTCGCACAGCTCTCGTACCGAGGCGTGCCGTGGGTCGGCGGCGAACGACTCGAGCGTGTGAGCGGCAATGAGATGGGCCAGCGCCGCCAACGCGTCACCTTGGCGGCGCCGAGCTTCGGCCATGACGCGGTGCGATGCGGCGTCGTCGGGTTGATCGATTACCGGCATCAGTGGACGGTGAGCGCTGCCGCTCGCGTCGCGGCGATGTGGGCTGCTCGGTGGCATCGCCGGGTCATGCGCAGTCGGCCTCGTGCGCCTGCCGCGTCATGTTCCGGTCCGGGCGGCGTGACGCGTCAGCAACTCTCGTTGCTGCCGCGCTTGATCCAGGCTGCGAGGTTGTGGGGGCGCAGCGTATCGTATCCTTCGAATGGTTGATGGATCCAGGGATTGGTGGGCAAGTATTGCACGTAGAAGTCGGGCTTCACGTGGGAGCATGCCTTGAACCATAATACGGCCGACTTCACTTCCGTCACATCGGGGTAACGCTCCTGCAGGTGACGGCCAACCTTCTCCAGCGTCACCCCGGAGTCGACGAGATCGTCGACGAGCAGGACGCGACCGCTCAACGAGCCGCGTGTGATGGTGATGTATTGGGCAATATCGAGGTCGCCTCGCAGGGTCCCTTCGGCTTCCCGGTAGGAACTGGTGGCCAGGATACCCAGCGGCACGTCGTAAATCCGAGCCAACTGATCGCCGACTCGCAAGCCACCGCGGGCCAGGCAGAGTATCTTGTCGAATTGCCACCCTGACTCATGCACAGCGAGCGCCAGTTGCTCGATCAATCGGTGGTACTCGTCCCAGGAAACCCACAGATTCTTGTCGTCGTTTTGCGGTGTGTTCATGAATGCAGCAGACAGCCAGGAAACCGGTCAACCGTTGAATGGGTGGCGCAGCAAAATGGTCTCTTCCCGATCCGGTCCGGTCGAGACCATGTCGATCGGCGTGCCGCATACTTCCTCGATACGCTTGAGGTAACGTCGGGCGCTTTCCGGCAGCTTGTCCCACGACTGCACGCCCACCGTGCTGGTCTGCCAGCCGGGGAAGTCTTCATAGACGGGTTCGCAGCGACTGACGTCGACCGCGCCGCGTGGCAGGATGTCGACCTGCTTGCCATCGACGAGGTAGCCAACGCAAAGGCGAATTGTGTCGAGGCCGTCGAGCACGTCGAGCTTGGTCATGCACAGCCCGGAAACACCGTTGATCTGGATCGAACGCTTCAGTGCCGCGGCGTCCATCCAGCCGGTGCGACGCGGACGGCCGGTCACCGAGCCGAATTCCTTGCCGACCGTCGCCAGTTGCAAGCCGATTGCCGCCTGGCGGGCAGGATTGTCCGCATCGTACAACTCGCTCGGGAACGGCCCGGCCCCAACGCGCGTGCAATATGCCTTGGTGATCCCGAGCACGTAATGCAGTTGCTGCGGGCCGACCCCGGCACCTGCGCTGGCCGCGCCAGCCACGCAGTTGCTGCTGGTCACGAACGGATAGGTGCCGTGATCGATGTCGAGCAGGGTGCCCTGTGCGCCTTCGAACAGCAGGTTCTGCCCGTCGTTGTTGGCCGCGTACAGCAGTTGGGATACATCGGCCAGCATCGGCGCCAGGCGCGGCGCGTAGCCGAGCATGGTGTCGAGCGTCTGCTGGAAATCGACTGCCGGCGCACCCAGATACTGCGTCAGGACGAAATTGTGATAGTCGAGATTCTCGCGCAGTCGCTCGGCAAAGCGCGGCGCATCGAACAGGTCCTGGACGCGCAGCGCCCGACGGCCCACCTTGTCTTCGTAGGCCGGGCCGATGCCACGGCCGGTGGTACCGATCTTGTCGGCGCCCCGCTTGGCTTCGCGCGCCTGATCGATAGCTACGTGGTACGGCAGTATCAGCGTGCAGGCTTCGGAGATACGCAGACGCGATTGGACATCGAGGCCGGCGCTTTCGAGTTCGGCGATTTCCTTGAAGAGGGCTTCCGGTGAGAGGACGACCCCGTTGCCGATATAGCAGGTAACACCCTCATGCATGATGCCTGACGGAATCAGGCGCAGGACCGTTTTCTTGCCGCCGATGATCAGCGTATGTCCGGCATTGTGGCCGCCCTGGAAACGCACCACGCCTTGCGCGTGGGTGGTCAGCCAATCGACAACCTTTCCTTTGCCCTCGTCGCCCCACTGAGTACCGATGACGACGACGTTGCGCCCCTGTTTCAAAGCATTGCCGGACATAACAATAGTTGGTTTGGTTAAAAACGTATTTTACCCGTGTTGCGGACGAGGTGCCGCTTTTTTCAGCGATCGACGACCCGCCAGGCTCCATCTCGCTCGACAAGCGCTCGATCGCAGGCAAATTCCTCGAGATCAGTCTCGTGCCCGGGCAATGCCTGAATAACGACTTCCCCCGCTTGCCGCAAGGCGGCGATCGCCTCGCGCAAGCCCGACGACTGACTCCATGGCGCGAGAATCGCACTACTGCGAGCCTCCACCGGGGAGACACCTGCGACTTCTCGCAAGTCCATCGAAAACCCTGTAGCCGGGCGCACGCGCCCGAACGCCTGCCCGACTTTGTCGTACCGGCCACCCAGAGCGATGGCGTTGGGCACGCCGTCGACATAGGCGGAAAACATGACCCCGCTGTGGTACTGGTAGCCGCGCAGATCCGCCAAATCAATGGTGACTGCGGCGTCGCCACCCTGTCCGGCCAGGAAAGCGAGATCATCGAGCGCGGCTTGAAGTTTCGGGTGTGCCGGCAAGCGGCGTCTGGCCTCATCCAATATGCCGATGTCACCATAGAGGTAAGGTAATGCTCGCAAGGCATCGCGCACCGGCGCTGCAAGCGATGCCGTAATGGCCTCGAGTTGCGGCACGTCCTTGGCCGCAAGTACGCCGAACAGGGTAGACTCGAGCGCCTCCGCTTTGGGCACGGCTTCCAGCAGGGCTTCCAGCACGCCTGCGTGGCACAGGTCGAGACGAACTTGCTTCAACCCCGCCTGGCGCAGACAAAAGAGCAGCAACTCCTGAATCTCGAGATCCGCTTCGATACTGGCGTGCCCGAATATTTCAGCACCGATTTGCAGCGGCTCGCGGGTCGTAAGCAGCCCACGCGGTCGCGTCAGCAGCACGCTGCCGGCGTAGCACAGCCGGGTCACACCCTTGCGATTGAGCAAGTGGGCGTCGATGCGCGCGACCTGCGGCGTGATATCCGCGCGCAATCCCATGGTGCGTCCCGACATCTGGTCGACCAGTTTAAAGGTGCGCAAGTCCAGATCGTGCCCGGTGCCTGTGAACAGCGATTCGGTGTACTCGAGCAACGGCGGCATGACGAGTTCATAGCCGTAGGAACGAAACCGGTCGAGCATGACTCGACGCAGTTCTTCGATCTTGCGCGCCTCGGACGGCAATACGTCGGCAATATTTTCGGGGAGCAGCCAATTCGGCATGGGTGTCAGAGAATCAAAAGTTTCAAATAATGGCGCCAAGCCTGCTACGCATAAGCAATGGCCAGCAGAATGAGGGCCAACACCAGCGCCACGAAGCCGAAAAAGCGGATTTGCCCAGTTCGGAATTCCGTTATTTTACGAAAAGTCTGGCGCCATTGATCTGGCCAGAAAAAAGGGAAGACCCCCTCGACGATCAGCATGAACGCACAAGCAAGAATCAGGACCCTACCCATTTTGCCACTTGTCTTGGAAATATTGCGGCGTTCCCGGCAGCCGCCGCCCCGCGAAGGGCGACGGCATGCATCGATCAGTGGGCACCTGATTTGCCCGCGGCGGCGGCACCAGCGCCGCGCATGAAGCGGAAGAAATCACTGCCCGGGTCCGTGACGATGATATCGTTCTTGCTCGAGAAGGT
>JAGXBI010000388.1 GCA_018971155.1 Burkholderiales bacterium | reverse complement strand
CGGCGGCGACCTGTTCATTCATTCGCCGACCGCACTGACGCCCGAACTGCAGGCAGCCGTCGGGCAACTCGGCAGCCCACGCTGGATCGTCGGCCCCAATCGCATTCATTACTGGTGGATACCGGACTGGCACGCCGCCTTTCCCGCGGCCAGCGTGTATTTGGCGCCACGTGCGCGCGAGCAGGCCGGCGCACACATCGCTTTCGAGTGCCTGCCGCTCGAGCGCGTCGACGGCCATCCGTGGGACACCGAACTGGCGACGCTGCCGGTGGTTGGCGGTTATATGACTGAAGTCGAATTTTTCCACCGGGCGAGCCGCACGCTGGTGCTGACCGACTTGATCGAGAACTTCGAGCCGGCCAAGGTCGGCTCGGGCCTCATGCGCTGGCTTATGCGCGTGGGCGGCGTGCTCGATCCCGACGGGCGCATGCCGCGCGATATGCGCATGACGTTCGCGAAGCATAAGCGGCAACTGCGCGCGGCCGTCGAGCAAATGATCGCGTGGGATCCCGAGCGCATCATTTTGGCGCACGGCCGCTGGTATGAAGGTCATGGCGCGGCCGAACTGCGCCGCGCATTCGACTGGGTGCTCGACTAGCGCGGGCAGGCGCTAATGTCCGCCGCTGGTCGACGGTGCGTTGGTGCCGCGCGCGATCTCGTCGCCGGCGTTGGCCGGCAGGCGCGAGGTCACCGGGATCGAGCCGAACGAGAACAGCCCGACCAGCAGGAACGCCGGCCAGAAATCCGACCAGCGCGCCGTCTCATGCCCTTGCAGCACGCTGCTGGCCTGTACGGCGATGCCGGCAATGGTCACCCCCAGCCCCAGCGAAATTTGCTGGATCACGCTGGCCAGGCTGGTGGCCCGTCCGACATCGCGGCTCTCGATGTCGGCATAGGCGAGCGAGTTCAGGCTGGTGAATTGCAGTGCCGGGAAAAAGCCGCCGAGCAGCACCACGCACCAGATCGCCCAATGCGGCGTGCCGGGGAAGAACAGGCCGCAGGCGTCGATGGCGATGCCGGAGAATGCCGCGTTGATCGTCAGGACCGAGCGAAAGCCGTAACGGCGCAGCAGCGGCGAGGCGATGGTCTTCATGAACATGCCGCCAAAGGCGGACGCGCAAGTGATCAGCCCCGAGCGAAAGGCCGTCATGCCGAGCCCCTCTTGCAGCGTGAGCGGCAGCAGGAACGGTACGGCACCCAGCCCCATGCGAAACAGCGAGCCGCCCAGCACGCTGGCCTGAAACGTCGGGATGCGCAGGAACCGCAAATCGAGCACCGGCAGTTTGACGCGGTTGGCGTAGAACCAGTACACGACCAGCAGCCCGGTGCCGAGCAGCCACGTCATGAGCGCGGTGCGGCCCGAGGCGAGCTCGCCGCCGACCAGCGACAGGCCGAGCAGGAAAAGGGCGCCGCCGCCGGCCGAGAGCACGAAGCCAAACCAGTCGATCGGTCCCGGGTGGGGTTCCTGCAGATTGGCGATATGCCGGTTGGTCAGGTAGATGCCGGCAATGCCGATCGGCACGTTGATGAAAAATATCAGGCGCCAGTGCAGGTAGGTGGTGATGAAGCCGCCCAACAGCGGCCCCACGGCCGGACCCAGCAGGGCCGGCACGCTCAGGTAGTTCATCGCACGGATGAATTCGGATTTTGGCACTGCGCGGAAAATGATGATGCGTCCGACCGGCACCATCATCGCGCCGCCGATACCCTGCACGAAGCGCGCCAGCGTAAAGGTGAACAGCGAATTCGACGCGGCGCACAGCAGGGAGCCCAGCACGAAGATACCGATCGCAGTGCGAAACACGGTGCGGGCGCCGAAGCGGTCGGCGACCCAGCCGCAAATCGGAATGAACACGCCCAGCCCGACCACATAGCTGGTCACGGCGATCTTGAGAGAGACGGGGTCGCGCCCGAAGTCCCGGGCCATCGCCGGCAGGGCCGTGACGATCACGTTGGCGTCGACGCTCTCCATGAACAGTGCGCACGCAACGATCAACGGGACCAGCAAGGTCTTGGGGACGGGCGACGACATAGCGATCGGGGGAATGGAATGGCGCCAGCAAAGTCGCGATTATCGCACCGTGCTCGGCTGGCTGCACCAGTTTCGTGAGCAAGTGGCTATGACGCGCCGCGCCGGCGCGAGCCGCCGCCCACGCTTTGACCGGCATCGTGAGCCATGCGCAGATAGCCGGCCAGGGAGGCCAGCGTGAGCAGGCCGGCAAACAGAAACGCCAGCCGGAAGTCGGCCAGCGAAAAATGCAGGCCGCTGTGCACGCCGTCCTCCTGGTTCAAGGCCGCCGCCACGCGCAGCGCGACCGCACCGAAAGCGATGCCCAGCCCGATCGTCATTTGCGCGGCGGCACTCCAGAGCGTGCTGGCGGCGCTCATTCGCTCGGCGTCGACATCGGCATAAGCGAGCGTGGCGAGGGTCGAAAACTGCATCGAGCGCGCCAGGCCGTAAACAAAAATGACCACCAGCACCCACGCCAGGGGCGAGTGCGGCGTGAGCATGCCGCAGGCCACGATCGACGCCGCGGCCACTATCACGTCGACGATGCACACCCGCCGAAAACCGAAGCGCTGCAGGATGGCGGTCGTGAGCGCCTTCATGCTGAGGTTGCCCAATGCGCTGGCCAGCAGCAGCAAGCCCGACTTGAACGCCGAAAGCCCAAAGCCGATCTGGAACAGCAGCGGCATCAAGTATGGGATCGCGCCGATGCCGATGCGCGTGACCGAACCGGTGACCACCGTTACGGAAAACGTCGGAATCCTCAGGGTGGTGAAATCGATCAGCGGATGGCGCTGGCGCGCCGCATAGCGCAACGCCAGCGCGCCGAGCGCCACGCCGGCGCCCACGCAGCCGGCCGCCACCCACGGGTCGGTGGTCGGTTGGCTCGCCAGCTCGGCGCCATACAGGATGGCGGTCAGCGAGGTGCCGCTCAGCAGCAAGCCGATAAGATCGAGCGGTTTGCGCTGGGAGCCGTGCAGATTCGGCACCAGCGCGGCCACGGCGGCCAGCGCGGCCAGTCCGA
>JAGXBI010000387.1 GCA_018971155.1 Burkholderiales bacterium | reverse complement strand
CTGCTTTGAGAACGATGCCGTTCTTCGGGCCTTCTTTGGCGGGCAGGTCGAACAGCACCACCGGCACTTTGGCGTTAATCAGGTGCGCCGCGATTTGCGCCCCCATCACACCGGCGCCGAGTACGGCGACCTTGCGGATAATCAGATTGCTCACAGTTTCCTCCTGAAATTGGCGTGTCTGGCCCGGCGGCGCGGCGCATGTGTGCCGCGCCGGCACGTTCACCGATCAAAACAGCTCGGCGTCGAGTTCCATCAGCGATTTGGCGCCGGCGCGGGCCGCACGGATGTGATAGGCGGTCTCGGGCAGCAACTTGGCAAAATAGAAGCGGGCCGTAGCCAGCTTGCTTGCGTAGAACGTATCGCCGCCGGCCTGCTTGTCGAGGGCGATGCGCGCCATGCGCGCCCAGAAATAGGCGAATACGAGGTGACCGACCACACGCATATAATCGACCGCGGCGGCACCCGCCTCATCCTGGTTGCTCATCGCTTTCATGCCGATTTCCATCGTCAGCTTCTGCACCTTGTCACCAAGATCGGCGAGCGGATTGACGAACTCCTGCATCTCTTCCCTGGTGCCTTCGCGCTCGACGAAGTCCTGCACCAGTTGGCCGAATTTCTTCAACTTGGCGCCCATGTCGCCGAGCACCTTGCGGCCCAGCAGATCGAGCGACTGGATCGTATTGGTTCCTTCGTAGATCATGTTGATGCGCGCATCGCGCACGTATTGCTCCATGCCCCATTCGGCAATGTAGCCGTGGCCGCCGAACACCTGCATGCCGAGGTTGGTGCAAAGGAAGGCGTTGTCGGTGAGAAAGGCCTTGATGACCGGCGTGAGCAACGCCACGAGGTCGGCAGCTTCCTTGCGCGCACTTTCGTCGGCATGCGAGAGTTCGCGGTCGATTTGCAGCGCGGTCCAGTAAGAGAAGGCACGCGCGCCCTCGGCATACGCTTTCTGGGTCAGCAGCATGCGCCGCACGTCCGGGTGCACGATAATCGGATCGGCAGGTTTGTCGGTCGCCTTGGGCCCAGTGAGCGACCGCATCTGCAAGCGCTCTTTCGCATAGACGAGCGAATTTTGATACGCCACCTCGGTCAGCCCCAGGCCCTGCATGCCGACGCCCAGACGCGCGGCATTCATCATGATGAACATCGCGTTCAGGCCTTTGTTCGGCTCGCCGACCAGCCAACCCTGTGCGTTATCGAGATTCATCACGCAGGTGGCGTTGCCGTGGATGCCCATCTTGTGTTCGATCGAGCCGCACCGCACCCCGTTGCGCGCCCCCGGATTGCCGTCGGCATCGGGAATGAACTTGGGCACCACGAACAGCGAAATGCCTTTGGTTCCGGGCGGCGCATCGGGCAGACGCGCCAGCACGAGATGGATGATGTTGGCGGCCATGTCGTGCTCGCCAGCCGAGATGAAGATCTTGGTGCCGCTGATCGAATACGAGCCGTCCGCCAGCGGTTCGGCCTTGGTCCGGAGCAAGCCCAGGTCCGTTCCGCAATGGGGTTCCGTCAGGCACATCGTGCCGGTCCATTCGCCGGAGACGATCTTGGGCAGATACAGACGCTGCTGCTCGGGCGTGCCATGCGCATGCAGGCATTCATAGGCGCCGTGCGACAGGCCGGGGTACATGGTCCAGGCCTGGTTCGCCGAGTTCAGCATCTCGTAAAGCGCGTTGTTCATCAACATCGGCAGACCCTGTCCACCGTGCGCCGGATCGCACGCCAGCGCAGGCCAGCCGGCTTCCACATACTGGCGATAGGCCTCCTTGAAGCCGGTCGGCGTTTTCACCTCGCCGTCGTGATATTGGCAACCTTCACGATCACCGACCTGATTCAGCGGGAACACGACTTCGCTGCAAAACTTCCCGGCTTCCTCGAGAACCTGATTGATGGTGTCAGCGTCGACATCGGCATGCGCCGGCAACGCTTTCAGCTCTTGTTCGACATTCAGCAATTCATGCAATACGAACTGCATATCGCGCAGCGGCGCCGTGTACTTTCCCATAACAGTCTCCGAACTAAATAAAGCTACCTGTTTCGCTCAACGGGATCGGTATCGGCCTGCCGCACCAGCAATTGCGCGGCGCCGAAGCCTCACCCGCTTTGATATGACAAAATCAATTTCTCCAGCGCGATCCTGGCTATTTCGACCGCGCCTGGCTCTCGCAAAAACCGTGCGTCGTGGTGCAAGCCCAGCGTCAGGCTGTACATCTCGAACAGCATCAAGTGCGGATCGGCGTCCCGCCGCAAATGACCGACTTCCTTGGCCTGCGTAATCGCTCGCAACAACGCTCGCCGCCAGGCCTGCACACTGGCGACCAACTGGTCGCGCACCGCGCTCTCGGCGCGATCGTCGTACTCGACCGCCCCGCTGATGTAGATGCAGCCCGTCGTCACCTCCCGGATGCGCTTGTCCATCCAGCGACTCACCAGCGCTCGCAAACGCGGCAGGCCGCGCGGCAATATCACGCTGGGGAAAAACACCTCTTCCTCGAAGCGTCGGTGATATTCCCGGATGACTTCGACCTGCAGGTCCTCACGGGATCCGAAATGCGCGAACACGCCGCTCTTGCTCATTTGCATGCGATCGGCCAGCAAGCCGATGGTCAATCCCTCGAGTCCATCGCGGCCCGCCAGTTCAAGCGCGGCATTCAGGATCGCAGCCCGTGTTTGTTCGCCTTTTCGCATAACTTTTAACCGCTCGCACACGTTGAAATAAAATCGAACGGCCGTCCTATTATTGTGTGAGGCCGTATGCCAAACAAGCAATTTATTAGAAATCGTTTTCTAAATCCATCGAAGTTCGGTCATGTCTCCGACATATCGATCACGTCGTTTACTCGTACTTGCCATTTGTAATTATTTTCATGCTGAGGCGATAAAACAGATACGCGCCCCAGCTGACCAGACGCCGGGATAGCCCGCGCCCGGCAAAACGGGCTGGCTCTGTCTGACGTCAATTAGATTTGCCGGTTAGCGACAATTAAAATTGCCGCCCTATGCAGGCATCGCCGTTTTGGCGGTACCCG
>JAGXBI010000386.1 GCA_018971155.1 Burkholderiales bacterium | reverse complement strand
GACATTTCCTGGTAATAGCACAGCACCAGCGCCTCGCGCTGCCGGACCGGCAAAGCGGCCAGCGCGGCCTGGACCTGCGCGCCGCGCGAGCGCGCTTCCCACGCCAGATCGGGCGGTGCGGCAGGGTCGGCCCCGTCGGGCATCTCGTCGCGTGGCTCCTCGCGCTGCCGCCGCAGGCGGTCGTAGCACAGATTGAGCGCCACGCGATGCAGCCAGGTATCGAACCTGGCCTCGCCCTCGCGCCAATGCGGCGCCTGTTTCCACACTCGCGCAAATACGTCTTGCGCCACGTCCTCGGCTTCCATCCGGTCCCCCAGTAATCTGGTCGCGAGCGCGAGCAGCCGCGGCAGTTTCTGCGCGACCATGGTCCGGATTGCGGCCGGATCTTGTTTTCCGACACGTGCTACCAAATCCGCGTCAGGATCTCGTTCGCTCAAGGCGTTTATTCCCGCGCCGTGCATCGCGCAAAGAGTGGTTGTTATTCAAGTCGTGTTCTGTCAATCGTACCCATCCGTCGGCGCGCCCCCGGCGCCGCGCCTTGCCGGCCCGCAAAGGCCGGCGGCGGTCAATACACCACGACGTGCGGCCGGTAATAGACCGGTCGCGCCGGCACGACGACGCAACCGGCCAACGAAATCATCGCCAGGGCCAGAACCAGTAACGTTTTCATCATCTTCGCTCACTTGCCAGTGGATCAAAAGTCGTTGCGCAATATCCCGATGCGGGCCTCAGCGAGCCCAATGGCCCTCGATCCAGCGCCTGTAAGGGCCGCGGTGCACCCAATGGCCGGGCACCCAGTGAAACCCGGCATGGCGCAAGCGCCAGTGCCCCGGCACCCAAATATAACGGCCTTGCGCCCAGCGCCAGTGGCCGCGCTGCCAGACATAGCCCGGGCGGGGCGCGGGCACCATTTCCACGCGCGGCGGGGGCGGAGCGACCGGCGCGACGATCACCGCTTGAGCAAACACCGCGGAGCCAAGCAGCAACGCCGCCGTCGCGACCGCCGCCTTGGACCATTTGAGTATTGTCATGAAGATCTCCCGAAAGATTGACTTGGTTGATCGGGCGAGTGCCATATGGCCCGTCTTGTCGATTAAACGGCGCAATCCGGCCAATCCGTCGCAAGCGGTCAAATTTTTTTATTCGGGTCAAGCGCACGCCGGGTTTTTGCGCGATTTGGCAGCGAAGGGGGCGGTCCGGCGAGAGGCGGCGCAGGGCTTATCGCTCGTGCTTGTTGGGCTCGGCGACACCCTGAGCGGATAATTCGATGATCTCGGCAGTGATTTCTTCCTGGCGCAGTCGCCGGTATTGTCCGGTCAGCTCGGCCAGTTTGGCGCGCACATTATGCTGGGCCGAGGTCATGGCGAACAGGCGCGCCTCGTTTTCGGCCGCGAACGATAGCAGCACCGCCTCGCATAGTTGTGTATAGACATACTCCTCGGCCAGCCTGGCCAGCAGGCGGGACAAGGGCAGGGTGGTCAGCGGCGCCTGACCCTGCGCGCCGCCCGCGAAACGCGAGAAATCGAACGGCAGCAATGTTTTGATGACAATCTCGATCGGCTCGGTCGCCTGCGGCGTCGCGTGCAGCATCGTGACCTGATCCACGCCGCCGCGCGCCAGACGGCGATACAGCGCATCGGTCAGGCGATCGCCCAGTCCCGGCATCTCGCTGGCGTGGGCGATCATCGGGGCGCACCAGGCGATGCGCATGCCGCGGGCTTTGGCGATCAGCGCGCCGCGGTCTCCGACAAAGAAATATTCGGTCGCGCGCGCCCCCGATTGACGCTCGGCGGCCGCCACCAGATGCTCGTTGAACGCGCCGACGAAACCCTGTTCGGCGCACAACACGATCACGATCCGGCCGCCGTTGGTCCGCGCGAGGTCTGGCGTCCCGGCAGAATCGCCTTGCTCCAGCGTCAGCGCCGCGCCGATCGCCTGCGCGATGGTGTCGGCACAGGTGCGGATCCCGTCGAGCCGCGCGCGGGCCTCCCTGGCGCGTGCCGCGGCAATGCCGCGCATGGCCCCGACCACGGCAGCCAGGTCCTGGACGCTGTCCAGCCTGGCCTGCACGTCGCTGAGCTTGTCGCTCATGGCGCGCTCGCGCCGTCGGACGGTCGATGGCTCGCCTCGTGCGTCAAATCCTGCACGATGGCATCCAGCCGCGCGCGCACGGCCGCCGCTTCGTCGCCGGATATGGCGCCGGCCAGCAACCGTTCGCGCGCGGTCGCGATGCACGCCGGCGGCAGTGCATCGAACAGCCCGTCGGCCAGCGCGCCCAGCAGCGCAACCTCGACCGATTCGGGCAGCGGCGCAAACCGGGCCTGCCGGATCAGCGCGCGAATGCGCTGGCCGCGCACGATCTGCGCGCTGATGCGTGCGTCCGTGATGCCGCCGAAGCGGGTAAACATCTCCAGCTCCTGGAATTGCGAGTAGTCCAGCCGCAGACGGCCCGATGCGCGACGCAACGCAGCGCTCTGGGCCTTGCCGCCGACCCGGCTCACGCTCAGGCCGACATCCACCGCGGGCCGCTGGTTGGCCGCGAACAGACTCGCATCGAGCACGATCTGTCCATCGGTGATCGAAATCAGGTTGGTCGGAATATAGGCCGACAGATTGCCCGCGTCGGTCTGCGCGATCGGCAGCGCGGTCACGGAGCCGCCGCCGAGTTCGGCCGACAGCTTCGCCGCCCGCTCGAGCAGGCGCGCATGCAGGTAAAAGATATCGCCGGGATAGGCCTCCCGGCCAGGCGGCTCGCGCGTGAGCAGCGCCAGCTCGCGGTGCGTCGCGGCATGCTTTGTCAGGTCGTCGATCACCAGCAGCGCGTGGCGGCCCTGGTCGCGAAAATACTCGGCGATCGTCATTCCGGCGAATGGCGCGATCCACTGCAGGCCGGCTGGCGCCGCCGCCGAAGCAACCACGAACACGCAGCGCTCGGGCGCGCCGTGGCTGCGCACCGCGTCGATCACGCGCTGCACCGCCGTGGCCCGCTGCCCGATCGCGACATAAACGCAGATAACGTCGGAATCCTTCTGGTTGACGATGGTGTCGACCGCGATCGAGG
>JAGXBI010000385.1 GCA_018971155.1 Burkholderiales bacterium | reverse complement strand
GCTCGCGCAACTCGACGCGCAGAACGAGTTGACCGATGTCCGTTGCCACGTGTTGGGCGATGCCGGGTTACTGGCGCAGCGGGCCGGCGCGGTCGGCCTGCAGGCCGAGTGGGCCGGCATGCTGGCCGGCGGCCGCGTCGTCATGGCACATCACGCGCTGGCCGTACCGGCCAGGCCCGGGCAGCTCGATGCCCGCAATGGTCCATATGTGCTGGCACTGCTCGACGACGCGATCGACGGCGCGCTGCACGGACGCTACGACGCACTGATCACCGCACCGCTGCAGAAAAGCACCATTAACGACGCCGGCGTGCCGTTCACCGGTCATACGGAATACCTGGCGCAGCGCACCGGTGTTGCCAAAGTGGTGATGATGCTGGCCGGCGGCGGCCTGCGCGTTGCGCTGGCGACCACGCACCTGCCGCTCGCCCGCGTGCCGGCGGCGCTCGAGCGCGGTGATCTGCTGGCCACGCTGCGCATCATCGACGCGGATTTGGCGCGCTATTTCGGCAAGCGTCGCCCGCGCATCCTGGTTACGGGGCTGAATCCGCATGCCGGCGAGCACGGCTATCTCGGGCGCGAGGAAATCGACGTCATTGCGCCAGCCTTGGCCGATGCCCGTGCCGAAGGCATCGAAGCGATGGGGCCGTATCCGGCCGACACGCTGTTTCAGCCGCGCTATTTGGCCGATGCCGACTGTGTGCTGGCCATGTATCACGACCAGGGCCTACCGGTTCTGAAGTACGCCAGCTTCGGGCGCGGCGTCAATATCACGCTCGGCTTGCCGATCATTCGCACGTCGGTCGATCACGGCACGGCACTCGATCTGGCCGGCTCTGGCCGTGCCGATTGCGGCAGCCTCATCGAGGCGCTGCGCACGGCGGCTCATATGGCGCGAACCGTGCGTCGGATCGAACCCGCCGCCTGAGGAATTTCGCAGTATGGTCAAACCCCCGCAACGGCCGGCGGCCCATCAGGGTCATATCGCGCGCAAGCGCTTCGGACAGAACTTTCTCGTCGATCTGGGCATCATCGACGCCATCGTTGCGGCCATTGCGCCGCAACGCCAGGATCTGATGGTCGAGATCGGTCCCGGGCTCGGCGCGTTGACCGCGCCGTTGCTCGAGCACCTGGACCATCTGCACGCGGTCGAACTCGACCGCGATCTGCTGGCACGTCTGGAAAAGCGCTTTGGCGCCCGGCTCACGCTGCACGCGGGTGACGCACTGGCGTTCGACTTCAACCAGCTGGCGCCGGCCGGCGGATTGCGCATCGTCGGCAACCTGCCGTACAACATCTCCAGCCCGCTGCTCTTTCATTTGATGCAGTTTGCCGACCGCGTGCGCGACCAGCACTTCATGCTGCAGGATGAAGTCGTCGATCGCATGGTGGCCGAGCCAGGCACCAAGGACTATGGGCGCCTGTCCGTCATGCTGCAGTTTCGCTACTGGATGGACAAGGTGCTGGACGTGCCTCCGACGTCGTTCAACCCGCCCCCCAAGGTCAATTCCGCTGTGGTAAGGATGATTCCGCTGCCACAGAAGGATTTGCCCTCGATCGATCCGGCCGTGCTCGGGAGTGTGGTGGCCAGCGCGTTCTCGCAACGGCGCAAGATGCTGCGCAACACGCTGGCCGACTATCTCGAGCGCGTCGATTTCGCGGCGCTTGCTTTCGATCTGACGCGTCGCGCCGAGGATGTGCCGGTAGCCGAATATGTCGCGCTGGCCCAGGCGGTCGCCGCGAGCATGCCGCCGGCTAGCGCCGCAGGTTGACCAGCGCGATACCCGTCAGCACCATCGCGGCGGCGCTCAAAAAGCGCGGGCCGATCTGATCGCCCAGCAATAGCACGCCGAAGGTCACGCCGAACAGCGGCGTCAGGAATGAGAAGACCGACAGACGTGAGGCCATGTAGCGGGTCAGGAGCCAAAACCACGCCAGGTAGCTGACAAACGCGACCACCACGGCCTGGTAGAGCAGGCTTGCGGCCACCAACGACGGCATTGCATGAATCTGCCAGTGGCCGCCGATGCCGGCGAGCGCCAGCAAGGCGATCGATGAAACCGCCAATTGGTAAAGCAAGGTTCTGCTGGGGCTGGCGTCTGCCAGCGAGGAGGCGCGCACGAGCACGGTGGTTGCGGCCCAAAGGATGCCCGCCAGAATGCCGAGGCTATCGCCTAACCAGGTGCTATGGCCGGTATGCGATACGCTCAAGCCGTCGGCGAAGGCCAGCAGCATGCCGCTGAACGCCAAACCTATCCCCACCCATTGCGATTTGCGCAGTCGCTCGCCGGACACGAACCAGTGCAGGCCGAGCGCGGTAAAGCACGGCGCCGTATATAGGAACACGGCCATGCGTGAGGCCGTGGTATGGGTCAAGCCGATGAAGACGCAAGCGAACTCGCCAGCAAACAGAAGACCGGCGAGCAACCCCGCGCCTTGGGTGCCATCGCGCTGCCATACCGGTTGACCGCGCGAGGCCATCCAAACCATCACCAGCACGGTGGCGATGGTCGAACGAATACCCGCTTGCAGAACAGCGGGCACGGTCGGCACGGCGACCTTGATGGCGACTTGCTGCAGACCCCAGATCGCACAAAGCACGATCATCAGGCCGACGGCCAGTGCGTCGGGCGGGCGCCTCACAACGTCACGGCGGGCGACGTTCTCTGTATCAATTCAATCTTGTAGCCGTCGGGATCTTCGACGAATGCGATAACGGTGGTGCCGCCTTTGACCGGGCCGGCTTCACGCGTCACCTTGCCGCCGGCCGCCTTGATGCGATCGCACGCCGCATAGGCATCGTCGACGGAAACCGCGATATGACCGAAAGCGGTACCGAGCTCATAGGTCGAGACGCCCCAGTTGTAGGTCAGCTCCAACTCGGCCGCTCCTTCACCGCCATAGCCGACGAAAGCCAGCGTGTATTTGTATTCCGGATTCTCGCTTTGACGCAGTAACCGCATACCCAATATCTTTGTGTAGAAGTCGATCGAGCGTTGCAGGTCACCCACGCGCAGCATGGTATGAAGAATATTCATTGAATTAAGTTAATTCTTAATTAAAGGGAAAGCGTC
>JAGXBI010000048.1 GCA_018971155.1 Burkholderiales bacterium | reverse complement strand
TCGTAGGAGAGCGCTTCCGAAATGCCCTCGACCGCATATTTGGTGCCGTTGTAATAACCAATGGCAGGGGCGCTGCGCAACCCGCCGATCGAGGAAATGTTGATCACCAGCCCGCTGCGCTGCTCGCGCATCGCGGGCAGCACGGCTTTGGTCATGTCGACCAGGCCGAACACATTGGTCTCGAACATCGCGCGCACCGCGTCGTCCTCGCCTTCCTCGATCGCCGCGAGATAGCCGTAGCCGGCGTTGTTGACGAGCACGTCGATACGCCCGAAGCACCGCAGCGTTTGCGTCACCGCGTGGTCGATCTGTCGCCGGTCGGTCACGTCCAGATCGAGCGCCAGCGCCCGGTCTGGATGTCCTTCGAGCAAATCCGCGACCGAGGCGCTGTGGCGCGCGGTGACGACCGCGCGCCAGCCGCGCGCGAGCACCTGTCTGGCCAACTCGCGGCCGAAGCCGCCCGAGCAGCCGGTGATCAGCCAAACGGGATTGTCACGATTCATCATGATTGAACTCCTGGGATGGGGGGACGCGCGCGGCCGGCGCAGTGGCATGACACTGACTTTATAATAGCGCAGGGCGCGCGTGCTCGCAGCGCCCGGCACAGGCGCGGCGAGACGGCGATATGGGCGCCTGACAAGAACGCATACCGGAGACCGCCGCGGCACGATTCACATGAACCCAATCCTATGACTCCATCGACGCAAGCTTCGCGCGCCGGGCGGCTGGCCGCCCGGTTGTCGGCCCGTCCGTGGGTGACCCAGGGGATCAAGATCATCCTGCTGCTGTCGTTGATCTCGATCGGCGCGTGGCGTGTCTATTTGTACGCCGAACGTACCGAGATCGGCGATATGCGCGACAGCGCGAAGCACCGGTTGGACATCTACGAGAGTGCGGTGACCGGCACGATTGCGCGCTATGACTATCTGACCGGGCTGCTCAATCTCAACCCGGATGTGGTCGCCCTGTTGCAGCACCCTAACGATCCGGTGCTGGTCGACAAGGTCAATCGCTATCTGGCCGCGGTCAATGCCGACGCACGTACCAACACGCTGTACGTGATGGATCTGCAGGGGACCACCCAGGCAGCGAGCAATTGGAACACGCCCATCAGCTTCGTGGGCGCCAATTTTTCGTTCAGGCCGTACTTCATCGAGGCGATGAAAAACGGGCGCGGCACGTTCTACGGCCTTGGCACCACCAGCAAGCAGGCAGGCTACTTCTACGCCGAGCGCATCTATGCCGACGGCAAGCCGATCGGCGTGGCGACCGCCAAGATCGACCTCGATAAAGTCGAACAGGTGTGGAAGCAAAGCACCGAGACAGTGATGGTGGCCGACGCCCACGGGGTGGTATTCCTGACTTCGTTTCCCGGCTGGAAATTCAAGGCCCTGCATCCCCTGACGCCGCAAGCCCGCGAGGAGATCGCCGAGACGCGGCAATACAACGCGCCGGGTGCGCTGGAGCTGATCGGGTTGCGCCAGGTCGACCGGCTCAGCGAGAACGCCAGCATCGTCGCATTGCCGCAGCACAGCCGGTTTGCCGCCAGTGCCTCGAATCCGTTCCGGCCGGAGTATTTGCTGGTGAGCCGGCCGGTATCCGGCACCGACTGGCACATCATGATCCTCTCCAACATCACCGCGGCGCGCGTGGCCGCGCGCAACGCCGCGTTCGACACCGCGTTGGGGCTGGCGTTCGTGTCGATCGCCGTGCTGTACGTGTTGCAGCGCAGGCGCATCATCTCCCAGCGGCTGGCGATGGAAGAGACCCTGCAGCGCCTGAACGACGAACTCGAGCGCAAGGTCGCGCGGCGCACCGAGGCACTGAGCCGCTCGAACAACAGTTTGCGCAGCGAAATCACCCGCCACAAGCAGACCGAGGCGACTCTCAAGGCAACGCTGGAGGAACTGGTGCAGGCCGGCAAAATGGCGGCGCTGGGTCAGATGTCGGCCGGGGTCACGCATGAATTGAACCAGCCGCTGGCGGCGTTGCGCACGTTGTCCGATAACGCGTTGATGTTTCTCGAGCGCGGCCGCACCGGCGAGACGCAGGACAATCTGCGCATGATCAGCGAGCTGATCGAGCGCATGGGCAAGATCACCGCGCAGCTCAAGCGCTTCGCGCGCAAGTCGCCGCCCGACATGCGCGCGGTTTCGGTCGACACGGCGATCTCGAACGCGCTGTTCCTGATCGAGCCCCGCTTGCGCAAGGAGTCGGTCACGCTCGACTACGATAGGCCGTCGGCCCCGATCCATGTGCTGGCCGACGCCAATCGGCTCGAGCAGGTGCTGGTCAACCTGTTTGCCAATGCACTCGATGCCATGGCGCACAGCGAACACCGGCGGTTGAGCGTCATCGTGCACACTGACGCCGAGCGCTCGACCATTACCGTGCGGGATACCGGCGATGGGCTCAGCGAGGCGGCGCAGGCGCATTTGTTCGAGCCATTTTTCACTACCAAGGCGCAGGGGGCCGGGCTTGGCCTGGGGCTGGCGATTTCGGCGGGCATTTTGCGCGAATTCGGCGGTACTCTCAGAGGGGCCAATTGGGACGGCGGGGCGGAGTTCATCATTACCCTGCGCACCGCGGTACAAAATAATGTGTTGGAGACAGAATAAGGGTTGGCAAGATGCATGAGCCGTTGAAAGTACTGTTTGTGGAAGATGACCCGGCCGTGCGCCTGGGCAGCGTCCAGGCGCTCCAGTTGCACGGTATCGAGGTGCAGGCGTTCGAGCGTGCGGAGCCCGTGCTGCGGCAGGTCAAGATGGGGTTTCCGGGCGTTGTCGTGAGCGACGTCAAGCTGCCCGGGCTGGATGGACTGACGCTGCTGCAGGAGCTGGCGCAAATCGATCCGACCCTGCCGGTCATTCTGGTGACCGGGCACGGCGACATCTCGATCGCCGTCGAGGCCATGCGACGTGGCGCGTATGACTTCATCGAGAAACCGTTTTCGTCGGAACAACTGGTCGACGTGGTCCAGCGTGCGCTGGAAAAACGCCACCTGACGCTCGAGCTCGAGAGCCTGCGCCAGAAGCTCGACCGGCGCGACAGCATCGAGACCAAGATTCTGGGGCGCGCCCCGGCCATCGAGCGGCTGCGGCGCGTCATTCTCGAGCTGGCCGACACGGATGCCAACGTGCTGGTGCTGGGCGAGACCGGAACCGGCAAGGAACTGGTCGCGCGTTGCCTGCACGAGCATGGCCGCCGGCGCGGCGCGAATTTCGCGGCGATCAATTGCGCCGGCATCCCCGAACCGCTATTCGAGAGCGAAGTGTTCGGTCACGAGGCCGGCTCGTTTACCGGCGCGCTCAAGCGCCGCATCGGCAAGATCGAGCACACTCGCGGCGGCACGCTGTTCCTCGACGAGATCGAGACGATGCAGATGTCGCTGCAGGTCAAGTTCCTGCGCCTGCTGCAGGAGCGCACCTTCGAGCGGGTCGGCTCCAACGAATTGCTGCCGATGGAGTGCCGCATCGTCGCGGGCACCAAGGCCGACTTGCTCGAACTGGCCCGGCAACAGCGGTTTCGCGACGACCTGTACTACCGGCTCGGCGTGATCGTGCTCGAAATCCCGCCGCTGCGCGAGCGCCGCGAGGATATCCCGATCCTGTTCGAGCACTTTGTCCTGCAGGCGGCCGTGGCTTATGGGCGGCCGGTGCCGACCCTGTCGCCGACGCTGATGCACGACCTGATGTCGCGACCCTGGCCCGGCAACGTCCGGGAGTTGCGCAACGCGGCCGAGCGGCTCACACTCGGACTGCAGGACGCTGGCGGCACGGCCGATCCGGCGCCGCCGCGCAGCCTGGAGGAGCAGATGAATCTGTTCGAGCGTCATCTGATCGAGGACGCCTTGCGGGCGTGCGGCGGTCGGGCCGCGCTGGCCTGCGAGCAGCTCGGGTTGCCAAAGAAGACGCTATACGACAAGATGCGGCGTCTGGGTATCGCGTCGGACGATTTCAAATAGGGCGCCGCCGTGAGCTTGCCGGCCGCGCCGGTCTGACACGATTTCCGCACACGCCACGCGGCGATTGTCTGGAATTTCGCCAAGCGAGCTTGGATGTTCGTTTCTTATCTCATATAAATCAATAAGTTAAAAAGCTGTCGCGGTAGGCACGGAGTTTGCATAAGTCTTGGAAATAACAATTCACAAAATTGGAGACAAGGCCAACATGCCAATCCCCTTGGCAAGCCATCACGCTGCGTCCCCTTGAATTGAATTGTGTATCCGCCCTGTCGTGGCCGGCCGGCGCCTGCGCGCCGCGCCAAACACGGGGCGGGGTGTACCAGGCAGCAAGCGCCGGCCGGGATTTCACATTCCCGGCCGACGCGACCGATGCGTTCGGCCCGGCGAGACGGGCCGACCACATCGGTCGAAAACGCGGTACCGCAGTTTCTTTTAATGAAAACAGGAGATTGGAATGAAACGTCTGATGATCGGGATTGCCGCTGCGCTGGCATTGAGCGGCGTGGCGATGGCCCAGGATACGATCACGCTGGGGGCATCGGTACAGGAAACGGGCCCGCTGGCCAACACCGGGCGCTACTATCGCGACGGCTATAACTTCGCGATCGACAAAATCAACGAGAAGGGCGGCGTGACCGTCAATGGCAAGCATTACAAGCTGGCGCTGAAGATTCTCGACAACCAGTCCGACACGAACCTGAGCGTTCGCCAATACGTGCAGCTGCTCACGCAGGACAAGGTCAACTTCCTGCTCGGACCGTTCGCCAGCGATTTCGCCTTGGCGGATTCCTCGGTCGCGGAAAAATATCAAGTGCCGATGATTCAGGGCGGCGGTGCTTCCGACCAGATCTTCAGCCGCGGCTACAAATACATTTTCGGCACGCTGCCGGCAGCCACCGAATATTTCGACAGCACGCTGCAGATGATGGGCAAGCTCAAGCCCGCGCCCAAGACGGCGGCGCTGCTGTACGCGGACGATGCGTTCGACGTGTCGGTTGCCCAGGGCACGCGCAATCTGCTCAAGGCGTACGGCATGCAAGTGGTGCAGGACCAGCGCTACAGCAGCAACACGTCGGACTTCAGCACGCTGGTCTCTCAGTTGAAATCGACCAATCCCGATGCGATTCTGGTCACTGGCCACGAGACCGAAGTGCTGAACTTCATCCGCCAGGCCAAGGCCCTGAATCTGAGTCCCAAGCTGTACTCGTTCACGGTGGGTGTGCCGACCGCGGACTTCCGCAAGGCGCTGGGCAAGGACGCGAACTATGCGTTCGGCATGACGCCGTGGCTGCCGGCGGCAACCGCCAAGGATGAGTACTTCGGCGATGGGGCCAGCTTCGCGACCGCTTACCAGAAGCAGTTCGGTTATGCGCCGGATTACCACGCCGCCTCCGCGGTAGCCGATGTCGAGGCGTTCGCCAAGGCAATCAGCGCGGCTAACTCGCTCGATCCGAAGAAGGTGCGCGACGAGATCGCCAAGGTGAATTTCGAAAGCCTGTACGGGCATGTCGCTTTCAATGCGCATGGGCAGATCAATTTGCCGCAAACCGTGATCCAGGTGCAAAACGACAAGGTGGTGCCGATTTACGATCGCACCGGCTTCCTGGGCAAGGCCCAGTACCCGATGCCGGCGTGGAATAAGCGCTGACATGGGTTGCCGGGGCCCTGCCGGCGAGACTGGCCAAGGGGCTCCGGAATAACGCCTGGCATTGCCGGCACGCACGGCCGCAGCGACGGGCCGCGTGTGCCGGATCGATCAATTCTTGTCAAAGGCGGCTTGCCTAATCATTATGCATTTGCTCTTGCAAATTCTCGTCAACGGGGTGTTGCTCGGCGGCTTGTACGCGCTGATGGCCCTTGGTTTGGCGCTGGTCTGGGGCGTCCTGAACATCGTCAACCTGGCGCATGGCTCGTTCATCATGCTGGGTGCGTATGCCGGGTACTACCTGTTCACCAAACTGGGCGTCGACCCCTTCGTTGCGCTGCCGATTTCGATGGTGTCGCTGTTCTGCGTCGGTTATCTGATTCAACGCAATATCCTTAACCTGATCGCGCGCGCACCCATGTTCAATACGCTGCTGATCACGTTCGGTATCGACGTGGTGCTGACGTACCTGGCGCAGATGATCTTCAGCGCGGACTTCCGCACCACCAATCCGGTCTATGCGGGCGACAATTTTGCCCTGGGCGGCATCACGCTGCCGCTCGTGCGCGTGCTGGCCTGCGGCATCGCGCTGGCGCTGACGGTCGCGCTCTGGCTGTTTCTCAGCCGCTCGCGGCTGGGCCGGGCGATTCGGGCGACCGCCCAGAATCTCGGCGCGGCCCGCCTGTATGGCGTCGAGCCGCGCCTGATCTACGCGTTGACCTTCGGTCTGGGCGCGGCCCTGGCCGGCGCCGCCGGCGACCTGTATGGCGTCGTGTCGCAGATCAATCCGTACATCGGTGCGACGCTGACCGGCAAGTCGTTCGCCATCGCCATCATCGGGGGCCTCGAGAGCCCGCTGGGCGTGGTGGTCGGTGGCATGTTCCTGGGCATCGTCGAATCGCTCACGGCGCTCTACGTCGGGCCGACCTACGTCGATGTGGCCAGTTTCGGGATTCTCGTACTGGTGTTGATTTTCCGGCCGAACGGCATTTTGGGGGCGACGGCATGACAGCTCGTTTTGGTTTGATTATCGCGCTGGCGGTGGCCGCGCTGCTGGCGCTGGTGCCCTGGGTGGCTTCACCCGTGCTGGTGCAGTTCGGCATCACCACGTTGCTGCTGGCCACGCTGGCGCAGGGGTGGAACATCATCGGCGGCTACACCGGTTATGCCTCGTTCGGTAATTCGGTGTTCTATGGACTGGGCAGTTACGGCACCGCGATCGCCATGGTGCAATGGAACCTTCCGTTCGGCGTCGGCCTGGCGTTCGGCGTGGTCCTGTCGGTGGCGTTCGCGCTGCTGCTCGGGCTGCCCGTGCTACGCCTGCGCGGCCATTACTTCGCGATTGCCACGCTGGCGCTGGCGCAGGTGATGACGGCGGTGGTCTCGAACCTGCAGATCGCCGGACGCAACACCGGCCTGGTGCTGCCGCTGCTCAATGGCGACAAGCTCTTCTACGAGCTGTCGCTGGGGCTGTTGGTGCTCGCTACGCTGACGGTGTTCTGGCTCTCGCGCAGCCGGTTCGGCTTTGGCCTGATCGCGATCCGCGAGAACGAGGATGCGGCTGCGTCGATGGGGGTCAACACGACTCTCTACAAGGTGCTGGCGTTTGCCCTGGCAGGCGTGTTCAGCGCCCTGGCCGGCGGCATCCATGCCTACTGGATCACGTTTATCGATCCTGTCAGCGCATTCGACATCAGCCTGAACGTCAAGATGATCATCATGGCGGTATTCGGCGGACCCGGCTCGATTCTCGGACCGGCTATCGGCGCCTTCGTGCTTTCGGCGGTCTCCGAAGTCCTGTCGACCGAGGTGTCGACCATCGCGAGCCTGTTCTTCGGCGTGGTGGTGATCGTTGCCGTGGTGTTCATGCCGCGCGGCCTGGCCGACCTGGTGCGACGCATCAGGAAGACCGGCTGGCGCTATTTCAGTGAAAACGTCAAATCGCACCGCCTATGACTACCGCTCCTATTTTAGAAGTCCGCGACCTGACAAGGCGTTTCGGCGGCCTGGTGGCCGTCAACCAGGTGAATTTCAGCCTGCAGCGCGGCGAGACGCTCGGCCTGATCGGCCCCAACGGCGCGGGCAAGACGACGCTGATCAGCCTGATCAGCGGCACCACCGCGCCGAGCGCCGGCGACATCCTGTTCGAAGGCCGCTCGGTCAAAAACGAGTCGGCCTACCAGCGGGCTCGCCAGGGCATCGGCCGCACCTTTCAGATCATGAAGCCGTTTCCGGGGCTGACCGTGCTCGACAACGTGGCTGTCGGCGCGCTGTTCGGCACGGCTTCCTCGGCCAAGGCACTGCGCGTGGCGCGCGAGGAAGCGCGTGAATGGCTGCGCCTGATGGATCTGGACAAGCACGCCGGGCATCGCGCCGACGAGCTCGGCGGGCCCGACCGCAAGCGCCTAGAGCTGGCCAAGGCAATGGCGATGAAGCCCAAGCTGCTGCTGCTCGACGAAGTGATGGCCGGGCTGAACCACGTCGAGATCGACGAGGTGATCGAGGCCATCAAGAAAGTGCGCTCGAGCGGCATCACGGTGCTGGTGATCGAGCACGTGATCAAGGCGATCCAAAGCCTGTCGGATCGCCTGCTGGTCCTGCACCATGGGCAGCAGATCATCGAGGGACCGCCGGCCGAAGTGCTGGCCGACCCGCGGGTTATCGAAGCGTATCTTGGACGGCGGCGCGCATGAGCGATATTTTGTTGAAAGTGGAAGGCCTGAGCGCCGGCTATGGCGCCATGCCGGTATTGCGCAACCTCGATCTGACGGTTGCGCGAGGCGAGATCGTGGCGATGGTCGGCAGCAACGGGGCCGGCAAGACGACGCTGCTGCGCGTGCTCTCGCGCATGCTCGGCAGCACCGGCAAGATCGAACTGGACGGCCAGGATCTGGGCGGTCTGACGCCCGATCAGGCGTTTGCACTCGGTCTGGTGCAGGTACCCGAGGGCCGGCAGCTGTTCGACCAGATGTCGGTCGAGGAGAACCTGCTGATGGGGGCCTACCGGCGCAGCGACAAAGCCGGTATCGCGGCCACGCTCGAGCACGTGTACGAGCTGTTTCCGCGCATGCGCGAGCGCCGGCAGCAGCGCGCCGGCAGCATGTCCGGCGGCGAGCAGCAAATGTGCGCGATGGGGCGCGCGCTGATGGCGCAACCCAAGCTGCTGATGGTCGACGAGATGAGTTTGGGCCTGGCTCCGGTCATCGTCGACCAGCTGCTCGACGTGCTCTCGGAAATCCGCAAGCAGGGCGTGACGGTGCTGCTGGTCGAGCAGGACGTGTTCGCCGCGCTGCAAGTGGCCGATCGCGGCTACGTGCTGGAGCTCGGCGAAATCACGCGCATGGGCAGCGCCAAGGAGTTGACCGAGGATCCGGAGGTCAAGCGGGCGTACCTGGGTATTTGAGCCGCCGGTTCACTGGCTGGCGGCAACACGGCGCGGCGCATCGTTTTCGCACGGTGCGCCGCGCCGTCTTCTTTTGGCGCGCCCGGCTAATCGCTGAACTTTGGCGCGCGCTTTTCGATGAAGGCCTGCACGGCCTCGCGGTTTTGCGGTGTCTTATGGGCGATCGCCTGCATCGTGGCGGACATTTCCAGGACAGTGTCCAGGCGCGCGGTCTGGGCCTCGCGCAACAGGCGCTTGGTCATGCGCAGCGCGGGCCCGGAATTCCTGACGATGCGCGAGGCCAGCTCGCGCGCCGCGTTCAGCAGTTCCGCGGCCGGCACGACCTGCGAGACCAGGCCGATTGCCAGCGCCTGCTGCGCGTTGAGCGTGTCGCCGGTAAAGGCCATTTCGGCCGCCCGCGAGGCGCCCACTGCGCGCGGCAGCAGCCAGGCGCCGCCGTCGCCCGGCACGATGCCGACCTTGACAAAGCTCTCCGCGAAGCTGGCGTTTTCCGAAGCGATGCGGATGTCGCACATGCAGCTCAGGTCGCAGCCCGCGCCGATGGCCGGCCCGCCGACCGCGGCGATCGTCGGCACCTCGAGCCCATAGACCGCGCGCGCCAGGCGTTGAATGCCGGTGCGGTACTCCTGCGCGATGCGCTCGGGCGTCATCGCATCGTCGAAAAAGCGGCGCATGTCCTTGACGTTGCCGCCCGAGGAAAACATGCCCTCGGACCCGGTGATGATCACCGCCCGCACTGTCGGGTCGGCGTTGACCGCTTCGCAGGCGGCGATGAACTCGGCCGCGGCGGTGTTGCCGGTCAGGGCGTTGCGCACGTCGGGCGCGTGCATCGACCAGGTGAGCACCGGGCCATCCCGGTCGATTGTCAGAAACGTTTCCATCGGCAATTCCCTCGCAAATAATGGGGTCGGACCAGGGCGTCGGGCCTCAGGTCGAGGCTTCCGACAGCGCGCTGCGCACGAAATCGAGCGCGCTGGCCTTGCCGCCCAGCCACAACTCGCCGAGCTCGCCATGCCAGTACGACTCGGCGCCATAGGCCAGGCGCCACGCATGCAGCCGGCGCGTGTAGTTTTGCAGGGCGAATTCGGCGGTAATGCCGATTGCGCCGTGCACGGCGTGGGCAATGCTGGCAGCCAGCGTTGCGGCCTCGCTGGCGTAGCCCTTGGCGACGGCCGCCGCGGCGCGCTCGACGCGCCAGCCCTGCACGGAGCAGCCAATGCAGGCGGCCATGCGAGTGGCGAATACGCGCTCGGCCAGCACGCTGATCTGCTGCTGCAGCGCCTGGAACTTGCCGATCGGCCGGCCGAACTGGCTGCGGTCGTTGGCGTAAGCAATGGTCATCTCGAGAACCCGCGCCATCGCGCCAGCCATTTGCACGGCGCTCACGCACGCGGCGATGGCCTGCCAGTCGGCCAGCGGCAGCGGGATGGCATCGCCGGGCGGCGCGGGCCAGACGACATCCGCGTCCACGCTGGCGTATATGCCATCGCGTTCGATCGAGGCGCCATGCACCGGCCACAGGGCCGGCATGCCGGTGTCCACCACGATCCAATCGGCCAGTGCGCCAAACGGCACCCGCGCGCAGCGGATGCCGTCGCTGCCGGCCTGCGGCGCGGCCGCGGCGATCGTGATCGGGCCGGCCACGCTATGCGCGCCGGTTTCCGCCAGCGCCGCACGAACCACCATGGTCAACGGCAGCGGGAGCGGCAGCGCGTGGCGCGCGCAGGTCTCGATCAGCGGCACCGCCTCGCGCAGCGATAGTCCGGCACCGCCGGCGGCCTCGGGACACAGCGCATCGGCGAAGCCGGCGTCGGCCAGCGCCGTCCACAGTGCCTCCTTGGGCTGGCCGGCTTCGAGCGCGCGTATTGTCTCGGGCTGGCAGATGTCGGCCAGCAAGCGTTCCATGGCCTCGGCGAGCATGTCTTGCATCAGGCGATCTCCGTTTTTATTGTCGAGGGTCAGCGCAGGCCCAGCCCGCGCGCGATCATGCCGCGCAAAATCTCTCGCGTGCCGCCGCGCAGGGAGTAGGAGGGCGCCACGTGGCTCACGTAGGCAAGCGCGCGCAGCAATTCGGCCGGCGGCGCTGCGCCATCGGCATCGTTGTCGAGCAGGTCGCCGATCACGGTCGGGATGGCCTGCTCGAACTCGGTGCCGAGATCCTTGGTCAGCGCCGCTTCGGTGACCGGACTTTGCCCGGCGGCGAGTTTCGCGGTGATGGCCACCGACATCGCCCGCAAGGTGGCGAGCTGCGCCAGCAAGCGGCCGGCTGCGATGCGCGCCGGCTCACGGACATGACCGCGGCGGCGCAGCAGGTCGATCCATTCGTTGAGGACCACGATGCTCGAATAAATTCGTTCCGGACCGCTGCGCTCGAACGCCAATTCCGCGGTCACCTGCTGCCAGCCGCTGCCTTCGTTGCCGATCAGCGCATCGTCGGCGAGTTCGACGTTGTCGAAAAAAACCTCGCAAAAGTGTTGATCGCCCGCCAGATCGGTGATCGGGCGCACCGTAATGCCGGGCAGCTTGAGATCGATGATGAGTTGGGATAGCCCGGCGTGGCGCTCGGCCGCGCTGCCCGAGGTGCGTACCAGCGCGATCATGTAGTGCGAGCGATGCGCCTGGGTGGTCCAGATCTTTTGTCCCGACAGGCGCCAGCCGTGTGCGGTTTTCTCGGCGCGCGTGCGGACGCTGGCGAGATCCGAGCCGGCGTTGGGTTCGCTCATGCCGATGCAGAAGAAGGCTTCGCCGCGGCAGATTTTCGGCAGGTAGAACGCCTTTTGCGCCGCGGTGCCGTAGGCGGCGATCAGCGGACCGCTTTGCCGGTCGGCGATCCAGTGGGCGCCGACCGGCGCGCCGGCGTTGAGCAGCTCTTCAGCGAGGACGAAGCGTGCGAAGGCGCCGCGCTCGCTGCCGCCGTATTCGCGTGGCAGGGTGAGTCCGAGCCAGCCGCGCCGGCCCAGGGCGCGGCTGAAATCGGCGTCGAAGCCCATCCAGGAGCGCGCCCGCACATCGGCGGGCACAGCAGGCAGCGTGGTCTGCAAGAAGGCGCGCACTTCATCGCGCAGGGCTTGATCTTCGATGGGAATGCCAACCAGAGCGAGCGGCTCGATCATCTTGTCTCCGTTATTATTGGGCGCATGACGACTCAAGGGTAAATAATGCCATGCAATGCCCAATTTCGTCGGCGGCCGCCCGTGCCAGCGCGTCGTCCGGATCCGGGCCAGCCGCGTGCGCAGTGCCGGGCTGCGGTGCGCCGGGCGGCCCGGGCTCGGGAGCCAAGTCGGAAGATTCTATGCTATCGTGCGAACCAACGGCGGGGCCCGGCCATGTTGCGCGACTTTCCCGCCAAGCCGAACCCTGCCTGTGACACGTTCATTGAGCATTGAGGAGCCTCCGTGGGCGTTGCCGAACCAATCGAAATCCAAGCCGTGGAAACCAGCCAGCGCGTTGCCGCCAGCAGCACCTTTTATGCAGCCATGCGCATTTTGCCGCGCGCCCAGCGCGACGGCATGTTCGAGATCTATGCATTCTGCCGGCAGGTCGACGACATCGCCGACGGCGAGGACTCCAGCGCCAGCCGGCTGGCCGGCCTGGCGCGTTGGCGCGACGACATCGAAGCGCTCTACGCGGGCAAGCCGCCCGCCGCGTTGACCAACCTGGCGCGCATCGTCGCGGAATTCTCGCTGGAAAAGGCGGATTTCCTCGCCGTGATCGACGGCATGGAAATGGATGTCCACACCACCATTGTCGCCCCGGACCTGCCGACCCTCGATCTGTACTGCGACCGGGTGGCGAGCGCCGTCGGCCGGCTATCGGTAAAAGTTTTCGGCCTGCCCGAGGCCGACGGGCGCGAACTCGCGCATCACCTCGGCAGGGCATTGCAACTGACCAATATCCTGCGCGATATCGACGAAGATGCGGCCATCGGCCGTGTTTATCTGCCGCGCGAGACATTGGCGCACGCCGGCATCACCGCGCCGCACCCTGCCGCGCTGGCCGGCGCCAGCCTCGACGCGGCCTGTGCGCCGCTCGTCGCGCAGGCGCGCGAACATTTCGCCATGGCGCGCTCTATCATGGCGCGCTATCCGCGCCGCATGGTGATCGCCCCGCGCATCATGGCGCAGGCATACGGCGCGATTCTGCAGAAATTGATCGCACGCGGCTTTGCCGCACCGCGCGAGCGGGTGCGGGTCTCGCGGCTGCGCGTCGGCGTCCTGCTGTTGCGGCAGATGCTGTTCTGATGGGCGGCATGACTCACCGGCCCGGCGCCCGGGTGCCGGGGCTGGCTGCGGACGGGCGCGCGCACTGAGCGGATCGCAGACACAACTGACCGCCGTTCAGGCGGGCTTTGATATTTTGTTGGGAGTTCTCTTGTCGGATCAAGCAACCATGCAAACGGCACACGATCAGTCATCGCCGGACATGACACGGCAGCCGCCGCCGGGCGCGTTCGCGCAGCGGGTCGAGACTGGCGTCGAGCGCGCGCGCGATGCGCTGCTGGCGTTGCAGCATGCCGACGGTTACTGGCTTTTCGAACTCGAGGCGGATGCCACGATTCCGGCGGAATACGTGCTGTTGCGCCATTATTTGGGCGAGCCCGCAGATGCCGCGCTGGAGGCGAAAATCGCCGTCTACCTGCGACGCATTCAGGGCAGGCACGGCGGCTGGCCGCTGTTTCACGATGGCGCGTTCGAGATGAGCGCCAGCGTCAAGGCCTATTTCGCGCTGAAAATGATCGGCGATCCGCTCGATGCGCCGCACATGGTCCGCGCGCGCGAGGCCATTCTGGCGCGTGGCGGGGCGGCCGGCAGCAACGTGTTCACCCGCATCCTGCTCGCGCTGTACGGCGTGCTCGACTGGCGCGCCGTGCCGATGATGCCGGTCGAAATCATGCTGTTGCCTAGCTGGTTTCCGTTCCATCTATCGAAGATTTCCTACTGGGCGCGCACGGTGATCGTGCCGCTGCTGGTGCTGCAGGCCAGGCGGCCGTGCGCGCGTAACCCCAAGGGCGTGACGATCGACGAACTGTTCATCGGCTCGCCGCGCGAGGTGGGCCCGCCGTCCCGGGCTGCGCATCAGAGCCGGCTGTGGTTCACGTTCTTTGCCGGCGTCGACTCCGTGCTGCGCGCGACCGACAAGTGGTTTCCCAAGCGGTTGCGGCAGCGTGCCATCGACGCGGCGGTGCGTTTCGTCGACGAGCGCCTCAATGGCGAAGACGGGCTGGGCGCGATTTTCCCGGCAATGGCCAATGCAGTCATGATGTACGACGTGCTTGGCTATGCCGAAGACCACCCGCGGCGCGCGATTGCGCGCCGTTCGGTCGATAAGCTGCTGGTCGTGCACGAGCAGGAGGCTTACTGCCAGCCTTGCCTGTCGCCGATCTGGGACACCGCGCTGAGCGCGCAGGCGCTGCTCGAAACCGGCGATGCGCGGGCGATCGAGCAGGCCGAGCGCGGATTGTCGTGGCTCGCGCCGCTGCAGATTCTCGACACGCGCGGCGACTGGATTTCGCGCCGGCCGCACGTGCGCCCGGGGGGCTGGGCATTCCAGTTCGCCAATCCGCATTATCCGGACGTCGACGACACCGCGGTGGTGGCCATGGCGATGGATCGCGTGGCGCGCCTGCGCGGCCACGACCAGTTTCGCGAGGCGATCGACCGTGGTTGCGAGTGGGTCATCGGCATGCAAAGCGGCAATGGCGGCTGGGGCGCGTTCGAGCCGGAAAACACCCATCTGTATTTGAACAACATCCCGTTCTCCGATCACGGCGCGCTGCTCGATCCGCCGACCGTTGACGTGTCGGCCCGCTGCCTGTCGATGCTGGCGCAACTGCCACTCTCGCCGCAGCGGGAGGTCGCCGCCGCGCGGGCTCGCCAGTACCTGCTCGATGAGCAGGAGTCCGACGGCAGCTGGTACGGCCGCTGGGGCATGAATTACATCTACGGCACCTGGTCGGCGCTGTGTGGACTGCGCGCTGCCGGCCTCGAGCCCGGCAGCGCGCCGCTGCAGCGCGGCGCGCAGTGGCTGCTGGGAATTCAGAACGACGACGGCGGCTGGGGCGAGGACGGCGATAGCTACAAGCTCGACTACCACGGCTATGAGCGCGCGCCGAGCACAGCCTCGCAAACGGCGTGGGCGCTGCTGGGTTTGATGGCCGCCGGCTATGCCGACGATCCGGCGGTAGCCAGCGGCATTGCCTACCTGCTCGAGACGCAGGGGGCCGACGGACTCTGGGAAGAAGAGCTGTTTACGGCAACCGGATTTCCGCGAGTGTTCTATCTGCGCTATCACGGTTATCGCAAATTCTTTCCGCTGTGGGCGCTGGCGCGGTACCGTAACCTGACGGTGCGCAATCTGTGTCCGGTGCCGGGGGGGATGTGAACCCGGCCGCGTCGGCATTGGGCGACAGCGAGCAGCGCGCGGGGGACGGCCGGCCGGTGGTCGTGGTGACCGGCATGCCGTTCGAGGCGCGCATTGCCGCCGGGCCGGACGTGCGGGTGGTCTGCCAGCAGAATACCGCGCTGGCCGATATGCTCGAGGCGGCGCTGGCGCAAG
>JAGXBI010000047.1 GCA_018971155.1 Burkholderiales bacterium | reverse complement strand
GCCGGCCGCCGCGGGCAATCCGCTGCCCCGCGTGCTGCCGCGTAAAGAATTACCGGTCGTGAAACACCAGCGATCCGGCGCAGCCCGCGCCGCCGTGTTGAAAGCCTCCCCGGGCCACCGGGAATGCACTATCATCGCAGAAATCACGCGGCAGGCACGACACCGGACATGAAGAGCGCCCCCCAACGCAATATCCCCCTCAACTCCACGCCGATTCTCAATCGCGGCACCTTCGCCTGGCGCTCAAGACTGGTCGTCGCATTCATCACGCTGGCTTTCATCGCCCTGGCCGTGCGGGCATTCTGGATTCAGGGGCCGGGCAATGCCTTTTACATCAAGCAAGGCGAAAAGCGCTACGAGCATCAGATTCCATTACCGGCCGTGCGCGGGCGCATTCTCGACCGCGACGGGCGGATCCTCGCGGTCAGCCTGCCGGCGGACGACGTCTGGGCCAATCCGGTCGAAGTGCCGAAAGACAAGCCGCTGGCCGAGCTGCCCGAGCTCGCCAAGTTGCTCGGCGAGAACCCGGCCACCCTGCGTGCCAAACTGACCGACGGACGTAAATTCATCTACCTGAAACGGCTGGTCACGCCGGCGGTCGGCAAGGAAGTCCTGGCGCTGAAAATGCCCGGCGTGCACGAGACGCGCGCCTACAAGCGGTTCTATCCGGAGGGCGAGATCGCCGCGCACGTGGTCGGTTTTACCAACGTCGAGGACCAGGGGCAGGAAGGCATCGAACTCGGCGAGCAGGGCCTCCTCAAGGGTACCGGTGGGAGCCATCTGGTGATCGAGGATCGACTGGGACGCATCATCCAGGATCTTGGCGACGACGTGGCGCCGCGCGACGGAAAAAATGTCGTGCTGTCGCTCGACACGCGTATCCAACTGGCCACTTACATGGCCGTCAAGGACGCCGTCCAGCGCACCGGTGCCAAGGCCGGCGCGGCCGTGGTGCTCGATGCGAAGTACGGCCAAGTGCTGGCACTGGCCAATTATCCGTCGTATAACCCGAACGACCGCGAGGACCTGACCGGCGACCAGTTGCGCAACCGCGTGCTGACCGATTCGTTCGAGCCGGGCTCGATTCTCAAGCCGGTGACCATGGCGTTGGCGCTGCAGCTGCATCGCGTGACGCCGACCACGACCTTCGACACAGGCAACGGCCGGCTCGAGTTTCATGGCGCGGTGATCAGCGACGACAGTCCCAACCATGTGATCACCACCACGCAGATCATCACCAAGTCGAGCAACATTGGCATGACCAAGATCTCGACGCTGCTCAAGCCCGAGGAAATGTGGAACATGTTTACCGACATGGGCCTGGGTCAGGCGCCGAAGCTCGGCTTCCCCGGCGCCTCGGCCGGCCGGGTACGCCCGTACCACTCATGGCGCCCGATCGAACAGGCGACCATGGCATACGGCTACGGCATTTCGACATCGCTGTTCCAATTGGCGCGCGCTTATTCCGTATTCGCCAATCACGGCGTCATGGTGCCGATCAGTATCTTCAAGAACACCGAAGCGACTCCGCCGGCCGGCGTTCGAATCGTCAGCGCGCACACCGCCCAGGAGATTCTCGACATGCTCGAGACCGTGGTGCAGCCGGGCGGTACCGCCCCGACGGCGCAGGTACCGGGGTACCGGGTCGGCGGCAAGACCGGCACGGCCTACAAGCTGCGCGGCCACACCTATGACCACAGCCTGTACCGCGCCTCGTTCGTCGGCATCGCGCCGCTGTCCAACCCGCGCCTGGTGATCGCCGTATCGATCGACCAACCGCGCGCGGCCGATCACTTCGGCGGGCAGGCCGCCGCGCCGGCATTCGTGCAGATCGCCAGCCAGGCGCTGCCCATGCTCAACATTCTGCCCGACAACACGGTCAAGCCGACCGTCATGCCCGGCGACGCATCGGCGGTGCAAGCGGCCACGCCGGCAGCGGCCCCGCCGCGCGCCGCACCCGGGCATCACGGCTGACGCTTCACCCCCGTCGCACGGCGCGAGTCAGTCCAGCGCCAGGCGTGCCGCCAAAAAGCCCTGTTTCGCCACATCGATATCATTGGCGCTCACGGCCATGCGGTACCCGTCGGCCAACGCCGTGCGCGCGCCAGCCGCATCGTGAGTGAACAGGCCGCACGGCAAGCCGGCCTGCCGCGCCGCCTGCAGCACGTGTGCGCCATCGCGCGCGATCACCTCGGGATCGCCCGTGCCTCGCGAGAGCGCAAGATCGCCAGTACCGACAAACAGATAATCGACGCCAGGCACGGCGGCGATCGCCGCGGCGTTCTCCACCCCCCTGACGGTTTCGATCAAGACACCCACCGCGACGTGGCGGTCGGCCTCCAGCATCGCTCCAACGCCCGCCAGAAGCGGGCGCACACCACCCGCCGAGCGCTTGCCCAGCGGCGGATAGCGCCCCGCCTCCACGGCGCGCCGGGCGTCTTCCGCGGTCTCCACCAGCGGCACCAGCACCGAGGCGGCACCCGCGTCCAGCGGCTGCGCAATCGCTTGCGGCGAATTCTCGGCGCAGCGGGCAATCACGGGCACGCTCGCTCCGGCCGCGGCGATCGCCGCCTCCAGGGTGCCGCGCTCCCACAGGCCATGCTGCAGATCCAGCACGATCGCGCCCGGCGCGGCGTGCGCGGCAAACTCAACCAGCGCCACGCTGCCCAGGGACAGCCAGATCAGATCGATCGATTGCTCAACGGACATCCTGGATTTGAGCGGCTTGAACATGATTGGAAAGCTCCGGAAGCATGATGTGTTTCAGGCAGGACGGGCGGCGCGACTGAGCCGCGGCACCGCATGGTGGTTTTTTGCGTTGCGAAAAACTGAATTCAGAATATTGAAAAATAAATGAAGTGTCAAATACGGAGAACACCAGTCACCGCCTGCGATGTTGAAAATCAGGAAAAATCATGGTTTACGCGTAAAAGACAAAAATCCACTTGCTTGATGCTTCAATTATCTTACAATAATCTGAATTCAGAATTCATCAAAATCGACTCACGGCGCGCGCCAGCATAACGCGAGGGAAATCATGAGACTTACCAGGGAATCGATCTTGGCCATGCCCGATTCGCCAATCATCGACGTGTGGCGTCTTGGCATCGATCGTCCCGAGGTCATCGGCCTGTGGGCCGGCGAAAGTGACTTGCCGACGCCCCAACCGTTCTGCGAAGCGGCCAATCGCGCGCTGGCCGACGGGCATACCTTCTACTCGCCCAACCGCGGCATTGCCGCGCTGCGCGAGGCGATTCGCGCCTATTACGCGCGCTTGTGCGGGATCACCATCGAGGATGAGCGCGTCGCCGCCACCAGCGCGGGCATGAATGCCGTGATGCTGGTCTCGCAGGCCATCATCGAGCCAGGCGACAACGTGGTCTGCATCACACCATCGTGGCCGAACATTCTGCGGGCGGTTCATATCGCCGGCGGCCTCACGCGCGCGGTTCCGCTCAGCTATGGCGAGCACGGCTGGAGTCTCGACCTGCAGCGCCTGTTCGATACCTGCGACGAGCGCACGCGGGCGATCTACTACGCCTCGCCGGGCAACCCGACCGGCTGGATGATGTCGTCCGACCAGCAACGCCACCTGCTCGATTTTGCGCGACGGCGCGGCATCGCCATCATCGCCGACGAGGTCTATCAACGCATCGTCTATGACCGCCCCTATGCACCATCGATGTCGGAAATCGCCGTCCCGGAAGATCCCGTGTTCGTGGTCAACAGCTTCTCCAAGGCGTGGGCCATGACCGGCTGGCGCATGGGCTGGATGATCTACCCGCGGCCAATGCTCGCGACCTTCGAGAAATTGATTCAATTCAACACCAGCGGCGCGCCCGCTTTCCTGCAGGCGGGCGCGGTGGCCGCGCTCCGCGACGGCGAGCCGTTCGTGCGCTCGTTCGTCGAGCGGTGCCGCAGCGGGCAGCGCCTCGTGCTCGAGCGCCTGCGCGCGATGCCGCGCGTGCGCGTCGTGCCCAACACCGCGTCGTTCTACCTGATGTTCGAAATCGACGGCGTGCGCGACACCCTCGCCTTTTGCAAGCGCGCGGTACTCGAAGCCGGCGTGGGAATGGCGCCCGGCGTGGCGTTCGGCGACGAATCGGCGCATCAGATCCGCCTGTGCTACGCGCGCGGCGAGGCCAGCCTGAACGAGGCCATGGACCGGCTGCAGACCCATATCGCCCGGCTCGGGGCCGAGGGCGACTGACGGCGAGCATTTCACTTCAGTCATTCGGCCGTGCTCGAAGGGCCGGCAATGGTAGCGACCCACTCCCCCGCGACGGGGGCAATACACAATAGAAAGAGGAGATATATGAAACATAAAAGTCATGCCGTCGTACTGGCCCTGGGCGCCACCTTCGCCGGCACTGCATTGGCTCAAAGTTCGGTCACGCTGTATGGCATCGTCGACCAGAGCATTCGCTATGCCACCAACGCGGACGCGGCAAACAACGGCAGCGTGCAATTGACCAACGGGGCAATCACCAACAGCCGGTTCGGCTTCAAGGGCGAGGAGGCGCTGGGCAACGGGCTCAAGGCGATCTTCGATCTCGAAAGCGGCTTCGATCCGCAAACCGGTTACCTGAATCAGGGCGGGCGCATGTTCGGCCGCGATGCATACGTGGGATTGTCCGGTCCCATGGGTACCATCAAGCTGGGCCGGCAAGGCACCGAGGCATTCAATCTGTACGGCGATTACGATCCGTTGACCGTGGGCAACTACACGGCAAACTCCTGGGCGTTCTACATGACCGATGCACGCATCGACAACGCCGCCAGCTATGACGCCAGCTTCGGGCATCTCCACCTGGGCGCGACCTACGGCTTCGGGCAACAACCAGGCAGCCTGAGCAAGAACGCTTACTGGGGCGCGCGCGCCTCGTATGACCTGGGTCCGCTGAGCTTCGGCGGCGTCTATCAGGAATTGCACGACATCGCCAATAACGCGCAGCGCATGTGGGGCGTGGCCGCGCGCTATACCACCGGGCCCGCCAAGCTGTTCTTCGGCTACATGGGCGGGCACGATGCCACCGGCATCGTCGACGCTTCGCTCAACGATCCGAGCCGCACGGTGAGCACCGGCTCGTTCGTCGCCAATCCGCGCAAGGACTCGACGTTCTTCACCGGCATCACCTACCAGGCTACGCCCGCCCTGTCGCTGACCGGCGCCGCGTATTACGACGACATCAAGAACGTCAATGGCATTTCCGGCAACAGCGGCAAGCGGTACACGGGCGCGCTGTGGGCCGACTATGCGCTGTCGCAGCGCACCCAGCTCTACGCCACGCTCGACTACAACAAGGTCGACGGCGGCGCGTACACGGAACTGCCCGGCAAGAGCAACCAGACCGGGGTGGCCGTGGGCATTCGCCACATTTTCTAGAAGACGACGGTAAATCGATGCAAGCAAACCAATTCATGACCGAGCCCGCCGGCTCGCATCGGGACGGCTGGCTGTTATACCACTCGGTCGGCATGTTCCCCGGGCAGGAGGAAGCGGTACGCGAGGCGCTCGCGACGTTCGCCTCGCAATGGTGCCGGCCCGACCTCGGGCGCTGGGACTACGGCCTGCAGGTTCGCCAGCGCGCCCTGGATGACTGGGCTCGCCTGGTCGGCGCGCCGGCGGGTACCGTATTTGCCGCGGAGAATGTTACCGAGGCCTTCGCCAGGTTCGTCGGCGCGCTGGGCCGGGAGCGGCTGGCCGGACGCCGCATCCTGATCGCCGCCGACTGCTTTCCGAGCCTGCACTTCATGCTCGCGGGCATGGCGCCGGTGCTCGGCTTTACGCTCGACACGGTGCCGCTGGCCGAGGATGCCGCCTTTGTCAGCGATGACGAGTTCATCGCCCGGTGGGACGACGGCGTGGCCTTGGCAATCGTAACCTGGGTTACGTCCACCGCTTCCAAGCGCGCGGATCTCACACGCCTGGCGGCGCACGGTCGCGCGCAAGGCAGCCTGATTGCGGTCGACATCACACAGGGCGCCGGCATTCTCGATTTCGACGTCACCCGCCCGGCCGTCGATTTCGTCGCCACCACCACGCTCAAGTGGCTGTGTGGCGCACCGGGCACCGGCCTGGGTTACATCAACCCGGCCCTGCTCGATCCGGCGCTGGCGCCGCTCGTGCAGGGCTGGTTCAGCCAACCCGATCCGTTCAACTGGGATCTTGCGCGGTTTTCGCTGGCGCCCGACGCACGTCGCTTCGACAACGGCACCCCGTCGTTTCTGCCGTACATCGCCTCCGGCCCCGGCCTCGCATGGCGCCTGGCGGCCGATGGGGCCGAGCTGCGCGCCCATAACCTGCGGCTCGCGCATCGCCTGATGGCCATATGCGATGCCAAGGGCTATCGGCTGCGCTCACCACGCGAGGACGAGCGGCGTGGCGGCAGCGTAATGGCCGAGTTACCGGCTCACGTCGACCCACGCGCACTGGAAGTCTCGCTCGCGCTCCAGGGGATTCTGGTGGACACGCGCGGCGCGACCATCCGCTTCTCGCCCGGCGTGTTGACCACTTCGGCCGCGCTCGACCGTCTGGCGGCGCTGCTGCCCGATGCATAACCACCGTAGTGATTTTCTAAATCCTCAGGAGAACAGCATGGAGTCGCCCAACATAACCTCGCGTGAAGGGGGGTTGGAAAAAGCACTGACGCAGCGGCAAATCGCCATGATCGGCATCGGCGGCGCAATTGGCACCGGCCTGTTCATGGGCAGCGGCATCGCCATCGGCTATGCCGGCCCGGCCGTCCTGATCAGCTATCTGATCGCCGCGGTGGTTGCCGTGATCATGGTCTTCAGCCTGGCGGAGATGGCCGTGGCGCATCCGACCGCCGGCTCGTTCGGCACTTACGCGGAAATGTATCTGAACCGCTGGGCCGGGTTCGTGGTGCGATACACGTATTGGGTCATCGAAGTCGTCGCGGTCGGCGGCGAAGCGATTGCCGTGGGCCTTTACATGGGCTTCTGGTATCCCGGCGTGCCCGTCTGGCTGTGGTCGCTCGCCTTCGGCGTCGTGCTGGTCTATGTCAACTGCCGCTCGGTGACCAACTTCGGGTCGCTCGAATATTGGTTCGCGCTGATCAAGGTGGTGGCCATCGTCGCCTTCATCCTGGTGGGCCTGATTCACGTGTTCGGCCTGGGCACCGGCGCGCCGGTCGGGCTGCACAACCTGACGGGCCTGCCCGGCGGCTTCATGCCGCACGGCTTCCACGGCGTGTGGATGGGCGTGCTGATGGCGATCTTTTCGTTCTATGGCGTGGAGATCGTAGCGGTCACCTCGGGCGAGGCAAAGGATCCGTCACGCGCCATTCCTCACGCGCTGCGCTCGATGGTGTTGCGCCTGACACTGTTCTACCTGCTGGCGCTGGGCATCATGGTGGCTTACCTGCCCTGGACCGAGGCCGGTGCCAAGGTCGTCCAGCAGAGCCCGTTCGTGAAGCTGTTCGCGCACGCCGGGATCGCCCATGCCGCCGGCATCATGAACTTCGTGGTGATCACCGCGGCCCTGTCGAGCATGAACACCAACCTGTATCTTTCATCGCGCACGCTGTTCTCGCTGGCACGCGGCGGCTATGCGCCGAGCTGGCTCGGACGCCTGTCGAGCAACGGCACGCCGCTGGTGGCCACGCTGATTTCCGGCGTCGGGATTCTGATCGCCGCGTCGATCTCGTTCTTCAGCCCGTTGGCCTATAACTATCTGTTCGGCATCGCGCTGTTCGGCGGCATCTTCGTGTGGATCATGATTCTCGTGACGCACCTGCGTTTTCGCCAGGCGTGGCAAGGCCGCAAGCTGCCGGTGCGCATGCCGTTCTTTCCCGTCGCGCAGATCACCGGCATCGCCTTGCTGGCGGCGATCCTGATCACCATGGGCCTGGACACCGAGTTCTGGGACATCTCATGGATCGTCGGCGTGCCCTGGCTGCTGGCAGTCTCGGCGGTCTATTTTCTTTACCGCAAACGCCTGTCCCAGGCAGCGATCGGCGGCGCCTCGGCATGAAGCGCCACGGGCGGCTGTCATGGCCGCCCGCCCCCGTCTTGCATGCTTGACGAAGCCGGTCACGCCTTTTAGCATGAATTCAGAATACAAATTCCCACGGACCACACGCCATGGCTAGCGCCGAATCCAAAGTCGTCAAGCTCCCCCGCCGCACCGCGCTCAAACAGACCACGCTGACCGAGACGATCTTCGTTGAAATCCGCGCGCGCCTGCAGCGCGGCGAAGTCGGCCCGAAAGACCGGCTGCTCGACTATGAGATCGCCGACGAATTCAACTGCACGCGCATGCCGGTGCGCCAGGCCCTGCTGCGCCTGGTCAACGAAGGCTATCTGGTCGGCACCACGCGCGGCTTCGTCATGCCCACGCTGACCACCGAGGACGTGCATGAAATCTTCGAAGTCCGGCGTCTGCTCGAGCCAAGCGCGGCGGCCGGCGCTGCCGCCGCCTTGACCGACAAACAGGAAGCTGCTCTCAAACGCGCCTATCAAAAGGCGCGCAAGGCCTATGACAAGGGCGACAGCGCGCTGATGATCGAGGCGAATATCGAATTTCGCGATGTCTGGCTCGGTGCGGTGCAAAACGCACGGTTGAAGGCGACCATTCAGCGCTTTGCCGACCACGCGCAACAGGTGCGGCTTGGCACGCTGAGCAACCCGGCCACGCAGAAAATCGCCGTCGATGGCATGCGCGCCTTGCTCGAGGGCTTCATCGAACGCGACCCGAAGCAGATCAAGAGCGCCATGCTCGAGTTCATCCTGAGCGCCGAACAGCGCTATTTCGCGCTGCTCAACGGACAAGACTAGCGCGACGCGCAGCGCGGGCAGGCGCAGCCCAATGCCCGGCCGGCAGCGCTATTCGGCGTGTTGCCGGTCGAACTCCCACACCGCTTCGAACCCCAGCAACTGGCACATTCTCGCAAATGAGTACAGCGACTTTTCCATGTCGCGAGTACCCCTGAGCGCCTTGATGTCGCCATACACTTTTTCCAGCGCCTGGGCCACGGCCAGGAAACCCGAGGCCGGATAGATCGCAATGGAGAACCCAAGCCGTTGCAATTCGGCCGGCGTCAGTTGCGGCGTGCGCCCGCCCTCCACGATATTGACCAACAACGGCATATCGAAGGTCTTGCCGATAATCTCCAGTTCTTTCTCGCTTTCCGGCGATTCGATGAACAAGACATCCGCACCCGCCCTGGCGTATTGCTCGGCACGGCGCAATGCCTCGTCCAGGCCCAGGCTCGTGCGCGCATCGGTGCGGGCCACGATCAGGAAATCGTCGCTCGTGCGCGCCTCTCTCGCGACCTTGATCTTGTTCACCATGTCGTGCGCGGCGATCACACGGCGCCCCGGCGTGTGGCCGCACTTCTTGGGAAACTCCTGGTCTTCGAGCTGAATCCCGGCGGCACCGGCGCGCTCGTAGCCGCGCACGGTATGGGCAACGTTGAGCAGGCCGCCGTAGCCGGTGTCACCGTCGCAGATCATCGGCGTGCGGCTCCCACCGCAAAACGCGCTGACGCGATTGAGCATATCGGTATAAGTCGCCAGCCCGGCATCGGGTTCGCCCAGGTAGGAAGCGACCGTGCCGAAGCCTGTCATGTACAGGCAATCGAAGCCCATCTGGTCGGCCAGGCGCACCGAGATCATATCGAACACGCCCGGGGCGACCAGGATCTCGTCACCGGCGAGCTTCTGCTTGAGCGTCAACGCATTAGTATTAGTTTGGGTCATGGTATTGAAGATTCTTGCTAGGGTTGCTGAACTGATTGTCCTGGACAGCGATCTCTTCGAGCGACAGCTGATTGGTTTCGACGCCGAACAGGGTCAAGACCACCACCATCACCAGCAGCGCACCGGCGATGACCGCAAGTACGTCGCCGACGCCGCCCATCGCGTACATGATCACGACGATCTGCGGGGCCAGAATGCCGGCCACACGTCCGGCGGCCCCTGCGACGCCGTTGCCGCGCATGCGATTCTCGGTCGGGAAGAGCTCGGGCAAATAGGTGGCGATGCCCAGCGCGACCATCAGGTACGTCAACGTAAACAACAGGAAGCCCAGCAGCGTTGCAACGCCCACCGATGACGAGTGGCCATACAGCCAACCGACCACGGCAGCGATCAGCGCCACGGCAATCAGTCCATTCTTGCGCCCCATCCGGTCGGCCAGCAACACGCCGAGAAACGCGCCGGCCGGGCCGCCGAACGACATGAGCGTGGCGTAGCCCAGCGAGGACGACACACTGAGCCCCTGTTTGACGAGGAAGGTCGGCACCCAGACGATGAAACCGTAAATCACGACGTTGATCACGACCTGCACGCAAATCGCTATCAAGGTCTTGCGCAGCAACGGCGGCTTGAACAAGGAGAGCACCGTGGTACGACGCTGGTCGACGACCATTTGCGGCACGAGTGGCGGCAAGGCGCGGCCCGCGGCCGTTTCCGCTTCAATGCCGGCCAGAATCTGCTCCGCTTCGTCGAAGCGCCCTTTGGATTCGAGCCAGCGCGGCGATTCCGGCATCTTCTTGCGTACCACCCAAATCACCAGCGCGCCGACGCCGACGATCGCAAACATGGCGCGCCAGCCAATGCTCGGAATGATCAGGTAACCGAGCAGCGTCGAGAAGAACAGCGCCGAATTGGTAATCAGCGATAAATAGGCCGACCAGCGGCCGCGCACCCGCGGCGGAATGAATTCACCGATCGAACCGTAGCCCACGACGATTTCCGCTCCCAGCCCCAACCCCATGAAGAAGCGGCAGACGATCAGCCAGGTCATGCTGGGTGCGGCAGCGCCCGCGAGCGAGGCAAGGCCGAAAATCGCCAGGTTGAATTGATAGGTGAACTTGCGCCCCTTCATGTCGCCCAGCACGCCGGCGACCAGCGCGCCGATCAGCATGCCGATAAAGGTCGACGACAGGAATGCCGCGTTCAACTGCATGCTCGACCAGCCGCTGCGCGCCAGCGCGCCAAGCACGCCGCCGGCCAGATAAATATCGAACGAATCGAGAAACATGCCGCCGCCGATCAGCCACAGGATCCGGCGATGGAATGCGGACGTCGGTAGCCGATCCAGCCGGGCACCCGCGTTCACGGTATTAAGCATAGGGTTGTCTCCTCTTGTCCTTCTTCGGTTTGTTTTCCACTGGCACAGCGCCTTGATCGGCCTTCAATTTCTGCAGCACCGATTGGCGTGCGGCAAGAATGTGGGATTTCATGGTGGACTCGGCCCACTCGCGATCGCCGCTTTTGATCGCCTCGACGATTTCGCTGTGTTGCTGCACGCTGCGCTCGCGATCCTCTTCCGTGTAATTGCGGAACGTCCATTTGATGAGCGGAATCTCTTTCATCAAATTCAGTGTTTGATTGAGCCGGGCATTGCCCGATGCCGAGGTCAGGATCTCGTGAAAGGCCCGATTCGCGACAAACCATTTTTCCAACGCCCCATCCTCGTCAATAGCGTGGGCAATGGCGCGCATTTCAGTAGCCAGGCCATGCAGGACCTCGACGTCTTCCGGACTGATGCGGGCGACCGCGCACCCCGCCAGATACGGCTCGATCAACGCGCGTGCCTCGAAAATCTCCTCGACGTCGCGCACCGACCAGACCCTGACCCGCGCACCCTGGTTGGGCCGGATCTCGAGCCATCCCTCCGCGCCCAGTCGGCGGAATGCCTCGCGTACCGGCGTTCGGCTCACGCCCAGACTGCGCGCCAGTTCCTCTTCCCGCATGCTCTCGCCAGGCAGGTAGCGCATATCGACGATCGCGCGCTTGATCTCCGCGTAGGCATGATCGACGGACTTCGGCGTGACGCTGGGCATTTTATCTGCGATGACATCTTGCATACAATCAGTCAATAAATTCCGATTTATTTTGAAAATAATTCAATAAACAAGAAGCATTGTATGCAATATGATTTTTTTCGTGACCAAGGGTTTCCCCTGACGCGCCAGGCATGTCGAGCGGGGAGATCGTCGGATTGGGTGGATTCGATGAAAAATTGCGCCGGCCGGGCACCGGGCCGGTCAGCGCAAAAAGGAGATCTGGAGGTCGCCCATCGTCAGGCGGCGCCGCCCTCGGGCAGCAGGTCCGCGGCCTGACGGCGCGAGGCGCGACCGGGCTTGCCTGCCCGGCCACACGGAAACGTCGGCGGCAGGTCGGCTTACCCCTCGACCAATGCCAGCACGCGGCAAGGGCTGCCCGAACCGCGTTTGATTTTCAGCGGGGGGGTGACGAGCAGCGCACCGGTCGGCGGCAGCTTGTCGAGATTGACCAGGCTGGCCAAGCCGAATTTATTGTTTCCGTGCATGTTGGAATGGCAAGGAAACGGCTGCGCGAACGCATAGGCTTGCCCTGCGTCGGTACCCACTCCTTCGGTACCCCAACCGATCACATTGCGCTCCCTGGCCAGGAAATTCGGCAGGTCGGGATGGCCGCCCGGCGTATGGCCGCCGTCTTCCTTGATATTCAGAAACGCCTCGGGGTCGGTGCGCAGCGACCAGTCGGTGCGCATCAGCACCCAGGCGCCGGCGGGAATGCGGCCGTGTTGCGACTCCCACTGTTCGACACGCTCGACGGTGAGCAGGTAGTCGGGGTTCTCGCGGGTTTCCGCCGACACGTCGATGACACAGGCCGGCGCGATGAATTTCTGCACGTCGATCGTATCGGTTGCGTTGTTCGGATAGTCCTTGCCGGTGATCCAATGGATCGGCGCATCGAAGTGCGTGCCGGTGTGCTCGCCGCACGAGATGTTGTTCCAGTACCAGGCCGGGCCGCGCTCGTCGAAATTCGATATCTCCTCCAGACGAAATGGCGCGCTCTGGCCGTATTGCGGCGGCAATGGAATGATCGGGGTCCGCTGATGCAGCGTCTGACTCAAATCGACGATGCGGATCGCCTGGCTTTGCAGCGCTTGCGCCAACTCTTGCAGTATCTTGCTCATCTCTCGCTATCTCCTCTTCTCATAGTTCCCAAGCCGGCGGCGCCCGCCGCCGGTCCGTGCCCGTGCCCTACTCGACGGCGGGCAATTGCCATTGCCCCAACAGATCGGTCAAGCGTTTGCCGCTGTCGTCGGCCAGCGCCGCCTCCCGCAGTGCGCGTATGCGTTGCGCCGCTTCGCCATGACGGCGCAAGGCCGGCAAAGCCGCCTCGATCGCGGTGAAACTGCGCATGCCGCGCGCATGCGTGTCGCCATAGCCTTTCACCAGACGCTGGCATTGCGCCACCTCGACGGCCAACGCGTAATCTTGCGGCGCCAGTTCGGCGATCGACGCCAGCCATCTTTCGCATGCCGCCATTTCACGCGCATGTCGCAACGAACGGCGGCGCAGGCTACGCATCGATGCCACCAGGTACAGCTGCAGAAAGCCTCGCAGGGATGAAGTGCGTACCACGCGTCCCTCGCGCGTCATGCGCTCCACCAGCCGCCTGGCCCAGCCGGGCTTCATCAGCCAGCGGCCCAGGCCGGCAGGCAGCGTATCGGCGATTTCGTCCACGCGCGGGTGAAGAAACTCATTGATATGCAGCAGTTGGTCGCGACTCGCCTTGACCTCCTCGCGCACGCGCTGAAACCGGCCGCTGCGAATTTTCAGATCGGCCACGCGCACGGTGTCTTCATATGACATCCACAAGGCCAGGTGACGCGCCGTCTCGGTGAGCAGCAGCTTGGCCGGCGCACTATCGCCATCGCGAATCGCCGTCAGGCGATCGAGATATTCGCCGCCATAGGCGACGTCCTGGTAATCGACCAGACGGCGCACCGCCAAGCGCAGCGTTTCGTGAACTTCGACAGGAAACTCGGCACGAATACGCGCCTCGAGCGCCGCCAGTCGGGCGTCCGGCGGCAGCGCCGCGGACACCTCGGCGGGTGCCGGCGGCGTGGCCTCGAGCGCCGCCGCGGCATAGCCGGCGTCGAACGCCTTGAGACTGCTTGGCACCCCGACCCCGCCGCGCTCGATCGCCGCTTCGAAATCGGCCCGCTTGAACGGCAGCACACCGGCACCGGCCAGCGCCCCGAACAATACGGCGCTGATCACGCTGCCGCTGCGCTCGGCCAGCACGGCGAAATCGCTGGCGATGAAACGGCGCGCGGCTTGCCTGCCTGCTTCGATAAAACGTTGCGAATCGACTCGCCCATCGCCCATCGCGGTCTTCTCGGTCATCGAATAGACCCGATGCGTGGACGCGATGAGCGTGGTGCGATCGGCGCTCACCAGGCCACGCTGCACGGCGCGGCCCGCTTCCATCAGCTCCGAGGCCAGCACCACCTCCACATCGCCCGCCACCGGCACCAGCGCCAGCACGGGTTCGGGGTCGTTCGGCCCGGCCACGACCGGATGGAATTCGACGTAATAAATCGTCGCGCCGGTACGCTGCGCCACGCCCGGCACCGAGGTCGACTGCGCCATGAAGCCGGCGTGTTCGGCCATATCGACGATCCAGTCGGCCAGCACGCCGCCGCCCTCGCCGCCCATCGCCAGAATCGCAATGCCGATCGGCTTGACCGCTTGCTTATGCGACATAGCGCACCTCCCGGGCTTTGATGCGCCGCTGCAGCGCGTCGATCACCCTGTCCGCCAAGCGCTTCGATAGCCGCTCCCACCAACCCGGGTTGCTCACCAGTTCGGCGCGGTAGAACGAGGGGCACAGGACCGCCGCGTGCGAGACTTCTCCGCACAGGCCGCAGCCGACGCAACTGTCGAGCACGCTGGCTACCGGGTCCTGGCGCAGCGGATCGGGATTCTCCTTGATCGACAGCGATGGGCACCCCGACAGGCGAATGCACGAATGGTCGCCCGTGCAGGTATCGGAGTCGACGCCGAAGCGCTCGCGCACCACGCGCTTGCCCTCCTTGAGCAGGCGTTTCATCAACGGCTTGATGCGACGCTGCTTGTTGAGCATGCATTCGGACTGCGCCACGATGACTTTCGGTCCACGCTCCCGGGTCGTCAGCGCCTCGCGCAGCGTGTCGCGCATCTGCGCCACGCTGTAGGTGCGGGTAATGGTCTTGACCCATTTCACGCCCACGCCGCGCACCGCCGTCTCGATCGGATTCTTGGTCGAGCGAATTGCATTGTCAGCCTTGGACGACAAAATATCCTGCCCGCCGGTAGCGGCCGAATAACCGTTATCGACGATCACCAGCACGTTATCGTTGCGATTGAACACGGCATTGCCCACGCCGCTGGTCAGGCCGTTATGCCAGAAGCCGCCGTCGCCCATCATGCTGATCGTGCGGCGCTCGGTCTCCTTGGTATTGAAGGCAGCCGAGCCCGCCCAGCCCAATCCGTAGCCCATGGTCGTCGCGCCGATATTGAACGGCGGCAAAATCGAGAACAAATGACAGCCGATATCGCAACTGACATGATGCGGCCCGAGTTCGCGCTCGACCAGTTTCATCGCGGTGAAGATCGGCCGCTCGGGGCAGCCGGTGCAGAACGAGGGCGGCCGCGGATGCACTTCGGGTTCGGGCGTCTTGGGCAGTGCGGGCGAGTCGGCCGATGCGGCTTGCGCGACCGAGGCCTGCGTGCCGGCTACCACCGGCACGCCGACCGCGCGTTGCGTGGCGATCGTGGCGCGCACGCCGGCCGGCAGGCGCGCTTCGTCGGCCAGGCCAGGCTCATAGCGTTGCAGGAATTTCAGCAGCCCCTTGAGCATCACCGTCGGGGTGTATTCGCCCGCCTTGGGC
>JAGXBI010000046.1 GCA_018971155.1 Burkholderiales bacterium | reverse complement strand
GATCTGGGTACAGTCCCATCCGTCGATGAGCTGCGGCTACGACGCCGTGGAGGCCTTCGTCGACGGCCTGCCGACCGCCCGTTGGCTGCCCTCGGTGTTCAAGGTGCAGGGCCTGTGCCAGACTGTCTACCCGCCGCTGCTGGGCTTGTCGTTGCCGACATGGTCGCTGATCGGTTTCGTCCTGATCCTGCTGGCGCTGCTGCTGCACCGCCCGCTGCGTCACCCGTCGCAAAGCCGCTGAGTCGCCCAGTCGCCTGGTCGCCGCCCCCCGGGCCGGGTCGCGCTTCAGCCCGCGCGGCCCGGCGCCCGCACGCTGGCTTCGAGTTCGGTCGCCACCTCGGCGATACGCCGGCGCAGCCAGGTGATTTCGGGCGCCGCATGCGTGCGTTCGTGCCATAACTGATAAAAGCGCATCGGCGGGAACCCGAACGGCGAAGCCACCACCCGGATCGGCAAATAGCGGGCGTAATGCTGGGCAAACTGGCGCCCGGTGGTGAACACCAGATCGGTGCGCATCAAAACGTAGGGAACCAGGCCGAAATACGGCATGGTCATCTGGATGTGACGGCGCAGGCCGCGCTCGGCCAGGCAACCGTCGATGAAACTGTGCCGCTCCGACACATAGGGAGTGGGCGCCAGATGCGGCAGCTCCAGATAATGCTTGAGCGAAATGCCCTTGTTGGCCAGCGGATGGTGATTGCCCAGCATGCACACCACCTCGTCGTCGAACAGGCGCGACATGTGCAACTGCGGCGGCGGCTCGAGCCAGTTGCCGATCACCACGTCGAGCGTGCCGTTCTCCAGCGCCCCTACGTAATCGAAACCCGCATTGATCGGATGCACGATCAGCTTGGCCTGCGGCGCCTCGCGGCGCAGCACCTCGGCGATCTTGGGCAGGAACACGGCATCGAGGTAATCGGGCGCGCCCAGCTGAAACACGCGCGAGGTGCTGTGCGGCGAGAATTCCGTGGTCGGATGCGTGATCCGGTCGATGGCCGCCAGCGCATCGGTCGCGTACGCCAGCAACTCGCGGCCGCGTTCGGTCGCCACCATCCCGCTTTTGCCCCGCACCAGGATGGCGTCGCCGGTGATCTCGCGCAGGCGGCGCAGCGAATTGCTGATCGCCGGCTGCGACTGGCCGAGCTTGAGCGCCGCGCGCGACACGCTCTGTTCGGTCAGCAGAATCTGCAATACGCGCAGTAAATAGGCGTCGATCTGTTCGCGGGGTCGTTGCATGGGCGGTGGGTGCTCTGGTTATCGTCTGCCGTATCCGAATAGTCTACGTCAATCCATTTCATCGGTCGCGCCTGATACCCAACATCATCCGCGACAAATGCCGGCGACGACAGCCCGGTGCTATCGTCGGGGCATTCCCACAATGAACTAGACTCGAGTCATGGAGACACAAACTATCCGCTTCTATTTTCGCGGCCAGGTGCATGAAGTCGCCGGTCAGCCTACCACGCGGACCGTCCTCCAGCACATCCGCGAAGACCTGCATTGCACCGGCACCAAGGAAGGATGCGCCGAGGGCGATTGCGGCGCCTGCACGGTGGTCATCGGCGAGCTGGACTCGCGCGGCGAGCTCGAACTGCGGGCGGTCAACGCCTGCATCCAGTTCCTGCCCACGCTCGACGGCAAGGCGCTCTATACGGTCGAAGATCTGCGCCAGCCCGATGGTGCGCTGCATCCGGTGCAGCAGGCGATGGTCGACTGCCACGGCTCGCAATGCGGATTTTGCACCCCCGGTTTCATCATGTCGATGTGGGGCATGTACCTGAATCGCGATCCGGCGCTGCCCAAACCGACCCGCGAGGAAATCAACGACGTGCTCTCGGGCAACCTGTGCCGCTGCACCGGCTACCGCCCGATCGTCGACGCCGCCCAGGCCATGTTCGACCTGCCGCGCGCCGAATTCGACCGCCAGGCGCTCGCGACCATCCTCAAGGGACTGGCGCGGCAAGATGCCCTCACCTACCAGGCGGGCAACCAGGTGTTCCACGCACCGCGCACGCTGGCGCAACTGGCCGAGCTGCGCGCGAGCTATCCCGAGGCCCGCATTCTGGCCGGCAGCACCGACGTCGGCCTGTGGGTCACCAAGCAATTCCGTGAGTTGCAGCACCTGATCTACATTGGTCAGGTCGCCGAACTGCGCGAACTCACGCGCGATGACGGACACCTCTATATCGGCGCGGGCGTGCTGCTCAACGACGCCTTCGACGCGCTGGTCGAACACTATGGCGAGCTGGCCGAAATGCGCCAGCGCTTCGCTTCGTTCCCGATCCGCAATGCCGGCACGCTCGGCGGCAACGTCGCCAACGGCTCGCCGATCGGCGACTCGATGCCGGGCCTGATCGCGCTGGGTACGCGCATCGTGCTGCGACGCGGCGAGCGCGTGCGCGACATGCCGCTGGAAGACTTCTATCTGGCCTATCAAAAAAATGCGCTGGAGCCGGGTGAATTCGTGCAGGGCATCCGCGTCCCGCTGCCGGCGGCGGCGCAGCGCTTTCGCACCTACAAGCTGTCCAAGCGTTTCGACCAGGACATCTCGGCAGTGTGCGCGGCCTTCGCCATCACGCTCGACGGCGACACCGTGCGCTCGGCCCGCATCGCCTTCGGCGGCATGGCCGCCACGCCCAAGCGCGCCGCGGCCGCCGAGCAAGCGCTCGCCGGCAAGCCGTGGAACGAGGCCAACGCGCGCCTGGCGATGGCCGCGCTGGCGCAGGACTATGCCCCGCTGGCCGACATGCGGGCCAGCAGCACCTATCGCCTGAGTGCGGCACAGAATCTGCTGTATCGCTTTTTCCTCGAAACGCGTCCCGACGCGCCGCTCGCGGCGCATCAGGTCAACGCGTTCGCCACCGCCGCCACTGTTTGAGGAAAATCGCCATGAATACCCAAGTCGAAGCTTTCATGACCGAAGGCCAGGCGTTTGCCGGGCAAAGCCAGGGAGCCCAGGTGGGCCTGTCGCGCCCGCACGAATCGGCCGAACTGCACGTCAGCGGCGAAGCCGTCTACACCGATGACATCCCTGAGCTGCAGGGCACGCTGCACGCCGCGCTCGGACTCTCGCAAAAGGCTCACGCCCGCATCCTCGCGCTCGACCTCGAGCCGGTGCGCCGGGCGCCCGGCGTGGTGGCGGTACTGAGCGCCGCCGACATTCCGGGCGTCAACGACTGCGGGCCGGTGATTCACGACGATCCGCTGCTGGCCGACGGGGTGGTGCAGTACATCGGCCAGCCGATGTTTCTCGTCGTGGCGCAAAGCCACGATGCGGCGCGCCGCGCCGCGCGCCTGGCCGCGGTCCAATACGAAGAACTGCCGGCGATCCTGACGCCGCAGCAGGCCAAGGCCGCCAAAGCCGGCGTGCTGCCGCCGCTGCACCTCAAGCGCGGCGACCCCGATGCGGCGATCGCCAGCGCGCCGTTCAAGCTGGCCGGCACTTTCGAATGCAACGGTCAGGAACAGTTTTATCTCGAGGGGCAGATTTCCTATGCCGCGCCCAAGGAAGGCCACGGCGTGCACGTCTGGTGTTCCACCCAGCATCCGAGCGAAATGCAGGCGCTGATCTCGCACGCGCTGGGCTGGCACGCACACCAGGTGCTGGTCGAGTGCCGTCGCATGGGCGGCGGCTTCGGCGGCAAGGAATCGCAGTCGGGCCTGTTCGCCTGCCTGGCGGCGATTGCCGCCACCCGCCTGAATCGCCCGGTCAAGCTGCGGCTCGATCGCGACGACGATTTCATGATCACCGGCAAGCGTCACGGCTTCTACTACGAATACGAGATCGGCTTCGATCACGACGGCCGCATCCTCGGCGCCCGGCTCGACATGACGCTCGGCGCCGGCTTCTCGGCCGACCTCTCGGGCGCGGTGGCCACGCGCGCGATCTGCCATTTCGACAACGCCTATTATCTGGCCGACGTCGACATGCACGCGCTGTGCGGCAAGACCAACAAGCAGTCCAACACGGCGTTTCGCGGCTTCGGCGGCCCGCAGGGCGCGCTGGTGATGGAAGTGGCGATCGACGCGATCGCCCGCAAGCTCGGCCAGGACCCGCTCGACGTGCGGCGCCTGAATTTCTACGGCACCGACGCGCGCAATGTCACGCCGTACGGCCAGACCATCACCGACAACGTGATTCACACGCTGGTCGACGAACTGGCCGCCAGCAGCGACTACCGGGCGCGCCGCCAGGCGGTGCGCGAATACAACGCCGCCAGTCCGGTGCTCAAGAAAGGGCTGGCGCTGACCCCGCTCAAATTCGGCATTTCGTTCAACGTGCCGGCGTTCAACCAGGCCGGCGCGCTGGTGCATGTCTATCGCGACGGCTCGATCCTGGTCAATCACGGCGGCACGGAAATGGGCCAGGGGCTCAACACCAAGGTCGCGCAGGTGGTCGCGCACGAACTGGGCGTCGATCTGGCCTGCGTGCGCGTGAGCGCCACCGACACCAGCAAGATCGCCAACACCTCGGCGACGGCCGCTTCGACTGGCTCGGACCTCAACGGCAAGGCGGCGCAGGATGCCGCCGCGCAGATCCGCCGGCGCCTGACGGAATTCGCCGCCCAGCGCTACAACTGCGCGCCCGAGGCCGTCCGCTTCGCCAATGGCACCGTGACGATCGGGCAGCAGTCGCTGCCGTTCGCCGAACTGATCAACGCCGCCTACTTGGCGCGCGTCCAGTTGTGGTCGGACGGTTTCTACGCGACTCCCGGTGTACACTGGGACAGCAGCACGATGACCGGCCACCCGTTCTATTACTTCGCGTACGGCGCAGCGGTCTCGGAAGTATTGATCGACACGCTGACCGGCGAGTGGCGGCTGCTGCGTGCCGACGTGCTGCACGATGCGGGCAGGTCCATCAACCCGGCGCTCGATATCGGCCAGGTCGAGGGCGCCTTCATCCAGGGCATGGGATGGCTGACCACGGAAGAACTCTGGTGGAACAAGGACGGCAAATTGATGACGCACGCACCCTCGACCTATAAGATCCCGGCGGTCAGCGATTGCCCGGCCGACTTCCGCGTGAAGCTGTTCGACAACCGCAACGCGGAAGACTCGATCCATCGCTCCAAAGCGGTCGGCGAGCCGCCGCTGCTGCTGCCGTTCAGCGTCTTCAACGCGATTCGCGATGCGGTGGCCAGCGTCAACGACTACCGCGACGAGCCGGTGCTCAACGCCCCCGCCACGCCGGAGGCGATTCTCGGCGCGCTCACCGAACTGCGCAGCCGGAGCGCGCACTGATGCACGGCTGGATCGCCGAGGCCCAGCGCCTGGTGTCGCACGGCGAGCCGGCCGTGCTGGTCACGGTCGCCAAGGCCGAAGGATCCACGCCGCGCGAGGCCGGCGCCAAGCTGCTGGTCACGCGCGAGCATCAATGGCAGACCATCGGCGGCGGTCATCTCGAATGGCGCGCCGTCGACATTGCGCGGCAGTTGCTCAAGCAAAGCGCCGGGCACGGCGGCGCACGCCACGTCGAGCGGCTCTCGCTCGGCCCCAGCCTGGGGCAATGCTGCGGCGGCGCGGTGACGCTGGTGTTCGAACTACTGACGGTGGCCGACCTCGGTTGGCTCACCAATTTGGCCAAGCGCCTGCAAGCGGGCCAGGCGACCTTGCGCAGCGTCGCGATCGCCGACGCTGGCAGCCACCCGCCCGGCCAAGCCAACCCGGCGGCCGGCCCGGTGACCTTGACCGACCCGGCCGCCGGCAGCACCGACGCCCCGCTCGCGCCGCAGGACGATTGCCTGCTGTGGCAGGCGCGCGACGGCTGGCGCTGGCTCACCGAGATCATCGCTCCGGTCGATTTTCACGTAGTGCTGTTCGGCGCCGGTCACGTCGGCCAGGCGCTGGTGCGCGTGCTCGCCACCCTGCCCTGCACCGTCACCTGGGTCGACGAGCGCGAAGTGCAGTTCCCCGGCGATTTGCCGTCCAACGTCACGGTCGAGGCCACCGACGTGCCCGAAGCCGCAATTGCCGAAGCGCGGCCGCACAGCTACTTTCTGGTCATGACGCACAGCCATGCCCTCGACCAGCGCCTGTGCGAGCACATCTTCCTGCGCGATGACTTCGCCTACTTCGGGCTGATCGGCTCGCAAACCAAGCGCCGCCAGTTCGAGCATCGGCTGCGCGAGCGCGGCGTGCCCGACGAGCGCCTGGAACAGATGATCTGCCCGATCGGCGTACCCGGCGTGAGCGCCAAGACGCCCGAGGTGATTGCCATTGCAGTGGCCGCGCAACTGCTGCGCGTGCGCGAGCAGCATATCCAACGGATTGCGTCCCGCCCTGCCGCGATCGCGGTATAGTTTTCTCTGTCGGGCCGCCGCGCAAACGGCGGCCGATCGTGCGATATTTGCCTGACCCGCGCTCGACTTTGCTCAATCGCTCCCATGAATCCGACGCTGATCAAGAAAATTCGCGACATGCCCAAGGCCGAGCTGCACCTGCATATCGAGGGCACGCTCGAACCCGAGCTGATTTTCCGCCTGGCCGAGCGCAACGGGCTCACTTTGCCCTACGCATCGGTCGACGCATTGCGCCACGCCTACGCCTTCACCGATCTGCAGTCGTTCCTCGATCTGTACTACGCCGGTGCCGGCGTGTTGCAGACCGAGCAGGACTTCTACGACATGACGTGGGCTTATCTCGCGCGCGCCCATGCCGATCATATCGTTCACACCGAGATTTTCTTCGATCCGCAAACCCACACCGCGCGCGGCATTCCGCTCGATCTGGTGCTGGGCGGCATCGAGCGGGCGCTGGCCGATGCCGAAAGGCGTTATGGCCTGTCGAGCCGATTGATATTGTGTTTTCTGCGGCACCTGTCCGAAGCCGACGCCATCGTCACGCTCGAGGCCGCGCTGCCCTATTTCAAAAGCCTGTCGCATCGGCTCATCGGCGTCGGGCTGGATTCGTCAGAGCGAGACAACCCGCCGGCCAAGTTCGCCCGTGTCTTCTCCCGCTGCCGCGCATTGGGGCTGCGCCTGGTCGCGCACGCCGGCGAGGAGGGGCCGCCCGCTTATATCAGCGAAGCGCTCGATATCCTGCACGTCGAGCGTATCGACCATGGCGTGCGCTGCGTCGACGACCCGGCATTGATGGCGCGTCTGGCGCGCGAGCACACCGCGCTCACGGTATGTCCGCTGTCGAACGTCAAGCTCAAGGTCTGCGACGACCTGAGCCGGCACCCGCTCGGGACCATGCTCGACGCCGGCCTGGCGGTCACGATCAATTCGGACGATCCGAGCTACTTTGGCGGCTATCTGAACGACAACTATCTGGCGACATTCGACGCCCTGGACCTGGACGAGCAGGATGCCTACACGCTGGCCCGCAACAGCTTCGAGGCCGCCTTCCTCGACGATCGCCAGAAGCGCACCCTGCTGGGCCATCTGGAGCGCTATTGGCAAACGTCGTGAGGCTCGCCGCCTCGCGTCGGCAAGGGTCGCTGGGTTATCAAGGAATGCGAATGCGGCATATTCAGCCTCGGGCACCCCGTCACGCGCGGCTAATGTTACCTTCCCCCTGACATGCTGGCGCGTGAGGCCCTCGGGTTCGCGCCACCGGCAAAAGACATCCACAAGAAACCGGAGACTCTTCGAGGATCACGACCGCCACGCCCCGGCCGCTCAGGCCTCATACGCGTGCCGTCGCCCGTCCCGCCGATCTCCACGTCCCACGAGAGAAACATCGACTATGCCTGCCGACCCGACCTCCCCCAAACTGCCCGACGCTGGCCAGCGCACGGCTTACCGCGCCCAACTGCTGTATTTCACCGGCGAGCCCGGCCACGCCGGCGACAACAGGGCGAGCACCACCGTGTGGCTGTCCGACGGGCTGCTCGTGGTCGAGGGCGCACGCATTGCGCAGGTCGGCGACTATCGCTCGCTCGCGTCCGATCTGGCCCCCGGCACGCCGGTGATCGACTGGCGCGACAAACTGATCACCCCGGGCTTCATCGACACTCACATCCACTATCCGCAGACCGATATGATCGCGTCGCCCGCCCCGGGCCTGCTGCCGTGGCTGGAGACCTACACGTTCCCGACCGAGCGCCGCTTCGAAGATCCGGCCTATGCGGCCGAAGTCGCGCGTTTCTTCATCGACGAGCTGCTGCGTTGCGGCACCACCAGTGCGCTGGTGTACTGCACAGTGCATCCGGGCTCGGTCGATGCATTTTTCACCGAGAGCGCCGCGCGCAACTTGCGCATGGTCGCCGGCAAGGTGATGATGGACCGCAATTGCCCTGAATTCCTGCGCGACACCGCGGAGTCCGGCGGGCGCGACAGCGAAATGCTGATCCAGCGCTGGCATGGCCAGGGCCGGCAACTCTATGCACTGACGCCGCGCTTCGCTCCCACTTCGAGCGAGGCGCAACTGGGCGTATGCGGCGAGCTGGCGCAGCGCTATCAGGACGTATTCATCCAGACCCACGTGGCGGAAAACCTCGATGAAGTGAAATGGGTCAAGGAGCTGTTCCCGGGCCACCGCAGCTACCTCGACATCTACGATCATTACGGCCTGCTGCGCCCCCGCGCGGTGTATGGCCATTGCATCTGGCTCGACGGCCATGACCGCCGCCGCATGCAGGAAACCGGTGCGGTGGCCGCGCACTGCCCGACCTCGAACCAGTTCCTCGGCAGCGGGCTGTTCGATTTCGCTGCGGCCGAAGCCAGCCATATGCCGGTGACGCTGGCCACCGACGTCGGCGGCGGCTCGTCGTTCTCGATGCTGCAAACGATGAACGAAGCCCACAAGGTCGCGCGCCTGTCCGGCTATCACCTGAACGCCGAGCGGATGTTCTATCAAGCCACCGAAGGCGCCGCGCAAGCGCTCGGCCTGGGTGGCCGGATCGGCACCCTGGCGGCCGGCGCCGAAGCCGACTTCGTGGTGCTCGACCCCCGGGCCACGCCGCTGCTGGCGCGCCGCACCGCGCAGGCGGACTCGCTCGAGGAACTGCTGTTCGCGCTGGCCATGCTGGGCGACGACCGCGCTGTCGCCGCCACGTTCGCGGCGGGCCGCCGCGTGCATCAGCGCGGCGGCTGAGCGCGGCCGCCGACGCTGGCCCGGCGCTGCCGGCCGATGCTATAATCGCCCCCACTTCATTGGGGAGTAGCCGCCCTGCCAGTAACGGCAGGGGCGCATGTCAACAGACTTGGCTGCCGGATTTCACCGGCGACCATGGCATGCGCAGCCACACATGGGCCTGGCCAGACCAATGACCGACTCCCTCGCGACGGGCCGGAGGGGGACGGTCATTGGCAAACCATATCGGCCCGGCGGAGCGCTCGATGTCCCCTTTCCTTATCTCGACCGGTGTGGTCGCGCTTGCCGAAATCGGCGATAAAACCCAATTGCTGTCGCTGGTGCTGGCGGCCCGCTTCAAGAAGCCGGTGCCGATCATCCTGGGCATTCTGGCCGCCACCCTGCTCAACCACGCGGGGGCCGGTGCGATCGGCGACTGGCTGACCACGGTGGTCAGCCCGGCCATCCTGCGCTGGAGCATCGTCATCTCGTTTCTGGCGATGGCCGTCTGGATCCTGATTCCCGACAAGCTCGATGCCGAAGACGACAGCGCACGCGGCAAATTTGGCGTGTTCGGCACCACCCTCGTCACCTTCTTCATGGCCGAAATGGGCGACAAGACGCAGATCGCCACCGTCATGCTGGCCGCGCGCTTTCATGAATTTTTCGGCGTCGTGGCCGGCACCACGCTGGGCATGATGCTCGCCAACGTGCCGGCGGTGCTGCTCGGCCACCGCTTCGCGCACCGCATGCCCACGCGCGCGGTTCACATCGCCGCGGCGGTGATCTTCGCGGTGCTGGGCGTGCTGGCCTGGCGCGAAGCCGGCATGTGAGTCGCGTGGCCCGCATGAAAAAAGCCCGCACAGGTGGCGGGCTCTCTGGTGCGATGTTGCCGGCGCGGGTCATTTCGACGGCGTGACTTTCTCCTCGACGCTCGACTGCTGCCCACTCGGGAACGGCAGCTTGGCCAGCGCCGCGCGAATCAGATAAGGCATGACGCCCACCAGCGAATTGCCGCCGTCTTCCGTGCGCGCCGACACCAGATAGACTTCCCGCCCGCTGGCGCGGTCGAGAAAGCGCAGTTGCAGCCATTTCATATAGACCGGCCAATCGCGCTCGACATACATCGGCGGCGGCCCCCACATCCACGGGTTGTAGCGCCAGCCCCAGGGGCCGTACCAGCCGGGCCCGAACATCGGGTCGAAGGCCGGCTCCTGAACGCGCACCACGCTGCTTTGCATGCCGTAGGCGAGCGTGACGAGATACTGGGCATCGCGCGTGGCCCGCTCCTGAAAACCGTCGCCCGCAAGCCGGTCTCGCACCCAGCCCTCGTAAGTCTTCTGCTCCAGGTTGTTTTCCTGCTCCGGGGTACGCTTGAAGGCATAGGTGCGCGCCCCCGGGAATGCCCCGTTGTCGTGAAAGGCGACCACCTGGGTCGTCACCGTGCTGGCGCAAGCGCTCAGCAAAAACACCAGCGAAATCACTCCGCCAAGACGCCAATTGAGCCGCATCGCTTCTCCTTGAAATTTCGCGCAGCGAGTATTTTCCTTCGACTGGGCCCCTGCCGTGAAATTCAATTCCGGCGGGTGCCGCGCCGCTTAGGTACAATTTAACCATCACGTGCCGCTTACCGAGTTCCCATGCCAAGCCCAGATACCGCAGTCCGCCGCACCGATTACACCCCTCCTGCCTATCTGATCGATACCGTCGATCTGGCTTTCGATCTGGATCCCGGCAACACCACCGTCACCAACCGCATGCGGGTGCGCCGCAATCCGCAGGCCGCCGGCGCGGCGCTGCTGCTGCACGGGCAGGAACTGGAACTGCTCGGCATCGAGATCGACGGGGCGCCTTGCCACGACCATCGCCTGACGCCCGATGGCCTGCTCATCGAGCACCCGCCGCAGGATTTCGAGCTGCGTCTGGTCACGCGCTGCCGCCCTCAGGAGAATACCTCGCTGATGGGGCTGTATGTGTCGAACGGCAACTTCTTTACGCAATGCGAGGCCGAGGGTTTTCGCAAGATCACCTACTTTCTCGACCGGCCCGACGTCATGGCCACTTACACCGTGACGCTGCGCGCAGACCGGCAACGCTACCCGATCCTGCTGGCCAACGGCAATCTCGCCGAACAGGGCGAGCTGCCCGACGGCCGGCATTATGCCGTCTGGCACGATCCGTTCAAGAAACCCAGTTATCTGTTTGCGGTAGTGGCAGGCCAGCTGGTGTGCCGCGAGGAGCGCATTCGCATCGGTTCGGGCGAAGAAAAGCTGCTGCAGGTGTGGGTCGAGCCGCGCGACCTGCCCAAGACCGCGCACGCGATGGCCTCGCTGATCCATGCGATCCGCTGGGACGAACAGCGCTTTGGCCTGGCGCTCGATCTGGAGCGCTTCATGATCGTCGCCGTGAGCGACTTCAACATGGGCGCGATGGAAAACAAGGGCCTGAACGTCTTCAACACCAAATACGTGCTGGCCGACGCGCAAACCGCCACCGATGTCGACTACGGCAATATCGAGGCGGTGGTCGGCCATGAATATTTCCATAACTGGACCGGCAACCGCGTGACCTGCCGCGACTGGTTCCAGCTCAGCCTCAAGGAAGGCCTGACGGTATTCCGCGATCAGGAATTTTCGGCCGACATGATGGGCACCGAATCGGGGCGCGCGGTCAAGCGCATCGAAGACGTACGCGTGCTGCGCCAGGCCCAGTTTCCCGAGGACGCCGGGCCGATGGCGCACCCGGTGCGGCCCGACAGCTATGTCGAGATCAACAATTTCTACACCGTGACGGTGTATGAAAAAGGCGCCGAAGTCGTGCGCATGTACCAGACCCTGCTCGGCCGGGACGGCTTTCGCCGAGGGATGGATCTCTACTTCGCGCGGCACGACGGACAGGCCGTCACCTGCGACGATTTTCGCCAGGCGATGGCCGATGCCAACGGGCGCGACCTGACGCAGTTCAGCCGCTGGTACAGCCAGGCCGGCACGCCGCGCGTCAAGGTCACCGGCCATCACGATGCGGCCGCGCGCACCTACACCCTGACGCTGCGGCAGGAATGCCCCAAGGTCGGCGTCGAGACGCTGCCCGGCACGCCCGACAAGCTGCCGTTCCACATTCCTTTCGCCGTCGGCCTGCTCGACACGTCCGGGCACGACCTGCCGCTGCGCCTGCAGGGAGACGATGGTGCGGCCACCACTACCCGCGTGCTGGATTTCACCGAGGCCGAGCAGCGCTTTACCTTCGTCGAGATCGACGAGCCGCCGCTGCCGTCGCTGCTGCGCAACTTCTCGGCGCCGGTGATCGTCGAGCACGAATACACGGTCGACGAGCTGGCCTTTCTGATGGCCCACGACAGCGATCCGTTCAATCGCTGGGAAGCCGGCCAGCGGCTGGCCACCCGCCAGTTGCTCGCGCATGTCGACGCGATCCGGCGCGGCGAGCTGCCCAGCGTCGACACCTTCGTCATCGACGCGTTCCGCCAGGTGCTGCGCGACAGCACGCTCGACCCGGCCTACCGCGAACTGGCGCTGACGCTGCCCGGCGAGAGCTATCTAGGCGAGCAGATGGACGAAATCGATCCGGCGGCCATTCATGCGGCCCGGCAATACATGCGCCAGCGGCTGGCCACCGCCTTGCATACCGAATGGCTGGCCGCCTATCACAATCACCAGACCCCGGGCGATTACCGCCCCGATGCCGCCTCGGCCGGCCAGCGCGGGCTGAAGAATCTGGCGTTGAGTTACCTGAGCGAACTCAACGACACGCACGTCACGCAGACCGCCCAGGTCCAGTACGAACACGCCAACAACATGACCGATCGCCTGGCCGCGCTCAACGCGCTGGTCAATGGCGGGCAGAGCGCGCAGGAGCCCGCGTCCGTGGCGCTGGCCGAGTTTTACAGCCGCTTCGAGCAAGAGCCGCTGGCCATCGACAAATGGTTCGCGCTGCAGGCCATGCAGCGCGCCACCGGCGCGCAACGCGTCATCGATACGATACGCACGCTGCTGCAGCATCCGGCCTTCACGCTGAAGAACCCGAACCGCGCCCGCGCGCTGATCTTCAGCTTCTGCGCCGGCAACCCGGCGCAATTCCACGCCGCCGACGGCTCCGGCTACGCGTTCTGGGCCGACCAGGTGCTGGCGCTCGACGCGCTCAATCCGCAAGTCGCCGCCCGCCTCGCGCGGGTGCTCGACCGCTGGCGCAAATACACGCCGGCGCTGCGCAGCGCGATGCTCGACGCGCTCAACCGCGTGGCCGCCCACCAGGGGCTGTCCAAAGACGTGCGGGAAATCGTCGACAAGGCGATCGGCTAGCCGCCTGGGCGCACGCGCCAACGCACCGGCACCCGGCGCGTTGGCATGCGCATTTGCACTTGCCCGGGCGACGGCAGCCATTGACGGACGCACCGCCCACGCCGCGGGCGTCCGAGCCCCATCCCGCGATCATTGAAGTCCTCTCCCGGATGCGCCTCACCCTCGCGTCCCGCGCCTGTATTCGAATCCTCCATCCGACACCGATCCTCGAGAACACCGCTCGAGTCAGGGTGTTCCCGCATTTCTATTGTTATATATATAACTTCATTGTAATGTGCATTACATGAATGCCTTTACCGATTGGCTTGTCTTCGTCCTCACCCTGCCGACCGACAACGCCACCGCACGCATGCGGTACTGGCGAGCGCTCAAAGCCAGGGGTTGCGCCGTGTTGCGCGACGGCGTCTATCTGCTGCCAGGCGGTGGCACGCGTGACAGCGAGCTTGCGGAACTGGGCAAAGGCGTCATTGCGGCAGGCGGCATCGCGCATCTGATGCACGCGCCAAGCCGCGACGCGGATCAGGAGGGCGAGTTTCGGGCATTGTTCGACCGTGCCGGCGACTACGCCGATTTCGTTCGAGCGCTGGCCGAGGCCCGCAAAACCGTGGCCGGGCTATCGGCAGCCGAAACCACACGGCTGCTGCGGCGCTTGGGCAAGGAATATGAGGCCATCAGGGCAACCGACTATTTTCCCAGCGACGCCGCGATCGACGCCGAGGCCGCCTGGCAGGATTTCACGGCGCTGATCGACACCATCACCTCGCCGGGAGAACCCCACTGTGTCGACGGCAGTATTGCCCGCTTGCAGCTCGACGATTATCGAAACCGGCATTGGGCGACGCGCCGGCGTCTCTGGGTCGACCGCGTCGCCAGCGCCTGGCTGATTCGGCGTTTCATCGATCCGCAGGCTCGTTTCAGTTGGCTTGCATCGCCCGACGACTGTCCTCCCGACGCGCTGGGGTTCGATTTCGACGGTGCGGCTTTCACGCATGTCGGCGCCCTTGTGACCTTCCAGGTATTGGCCGCCAGCTTCGGGCTCGATCATGACGCCGGCCTGCGCCAGTTGGGCGAGATGGTACGCGCGCTCGACGTCGGGGGTGCGCCGGTGCCGCAGGCCAGCGGTTTCGAAGCCGTCCTGGCCGGCGCTCGGCAACGTGCCTGCGACGACAATGAATTGCTCGATGCGATATGCCCCGTGCTCGATTCGCTTCATGCCTATTTTTCGAGCCAGACGAACACCGACACAAGGAGCCGCCCGTGAACGCTTCCGAGGTATCCGCCCCTGGCTACACGATTGGCCAACTGACCCGCTACATGCTGCGCCTGGGCACCTTCGGCTTCGGCGGCCCGGTGGCCCTGGCCGGCTATATGCGGCGCGACCTGGTCGAGCGCCTGGGCTGGATCACCGAGGCCGATTACAAGGAAGGGCTCACGCTGGCGCAACTCGCACCGGGCCCGCTGGCCGCGCAGCTTGCGATCTACCTGGGTTATGTGCACTACCGCATCCTGGGAGCGACGCTGGTCGGCGTCGCCTTTGTGTTGCCGTCGTTCCTGATGGTGGTGTCGCTGGGGTGGGCCTACGTGCATTTCGGCGGGCTCGCATGGATGCAGGCGGTTTTTTACGGGGTTGGCGCCTGCGTGGTCGGCATCATCGCGATCAGCGCGTACAAGCTAACCGTCAAGACGGTCGGCAAAGACAGGTTCCTGTGGGCGATTTACCTGATTCTGGCTGCGGTCACGGTCGCAACGGAATCCGAGATCGCCTGGCTCTTCATTGCGGCCGGGCTGGTCGGATGGCTATGGCGCGCACCCCCGAAGTGGCTCGGTCATAGCGGCCTGAATGCGCTGGCGGCGACGCACCTGCCGCTGGCCAGCGGCCTGCCCGGCGATCTTGGCTTGCCGCTGCTTGGTCAGCTGGGCGCTTTTTTTATCAAGGCCGGCGCCTTTGTGTTCGGGTCCGGCCTTGCCATTGTGCCGTTCCTCTACGGTGGCGTCGTGACCGAGCACCACTGGCTCAACGACAAGCAATTCGTCGACGCGGTGGCCGTCGCGATGATCACGCCAGGACCGGTGGTCATCACCGTCGGCTTCATCGGCTACCTGATCGCCGGCCTGCCCGGGGCCTGCGTTGCCTCGCTCGGGACCTTTCTACCGTGCTACCTGTTTACCGTGATACCCGCGCCCTACTTCAAGAAGTACGGGAAACTGCCGGGCGTGCGGGCGTTCGTCGACGGCATCACGGCAGCGGCTGTCGGAGCGATTACCGGCTCGGTCATCGTCATCGCCAAACGATCCATCGTCGACCTGCCGACCGTTGCGCTGGCGCTGATCACCATCGGCATGCTCTGGCGTTTCAAGAAACTGCCCGAG
>JAGXBI010000045.1 GCA_018971155.1 Burkholderiales bacterium | reverse complement strand
GCTCGGCGACATCGGCATGTGGCTGGCCAACCTCACCGGCATCGCCTGGTTCCAGTCCCTGGGCGAGTCCGTGACCATCGTCATCGGCCTGATCTTCATCGTCTGCGTGCTCGCCTTCCGCCGCGGCATCGTCGGCGAACTGGTGGCGCGCACCCGGCTGTTGCGCGCACCGTGACGGTGAGCGTGGCCGCCGGCGCCCGGATTATTGTCAGGATTGAGGCCAGCGGTGATTTTTTCACCAGATTCGAACAAAAATAGGGGTAAATGCTAACTTGTGGTGCGTTATGCACCAGACTAAGATTGTCCCCAGTTCGCGACACAGCATTTAGAGGGGCCGGGAACGAGGAGACAATAAGCACGTAACGTGCAGATATAGAGCGCTGTTGGAGTGATCTCCAACAGCGCTTTTATTTTGTCCGTTCGGCTTGGCATCACCCGCGCTGCTTCCCTGTCTGCGCCGCCCGGCAACGACCGCCAGGCCGCCGCGCGCTAGGGGAAATGATGGACTTGCCCGCGGCTCGCCTTCGCACTAAGATGGACGCCAATTTGCCGACTCGTCGGTCGGCTAATGACAACGATTAATCCATGCTTTTGCGAGGAGACTTTATGAACAAGAAGTTGTTGGGGGCAGTGTCGGCCGTGGCGTTGCTGGCCGGTATCTACGGCGGCGTGGCGCAGGCGCAGGTGAAGATCGGTGTGACGTTGTCCACCACCGGCCCGGCGGCCTCGCTGGGGATTCCCGAAAAGAACACGATTGCGCTGCTGCCGCGAGAAATCGGCGGCAAGTCGGTGCAGTACATCGTGCTCGACGATGCGACCGATACCACCACGGCCGTCAAGAATATGCGCAAGCTGACGTCGGAGGATCACGTGGACGCCGTGATCGGCTCGACGGTGACGCCGAATGCGCTGGCCATGATCGACGTGGCGGCAGAAACCCATACGCCGGTGATTTCGCTGGCCGCGGGCGCGGCGATCGTCGAACCGGTGGACGCCAAGCGGCGCTGGGTGTTCAAGGCGCCCCAAAACGACATCCTGATGGCCACCGCGATTGCCCAGCACATGGAAGATCACGGCGTGAAGACGGTCGGTTTCATCGGCTTCTCGGACGCCTACGGTCAAGGCTGGTACCGTGAGTTCACCAAGGCGGCCGAATTGCACAAGCTGAAGATCGTCGCCAACGAGCAATACAGCCGCAACGATACGTCGGTGATCGGTCAGGTGCTCAAGCTCATGAGCGCGCATCCGGACGCCATCCTGATCGCCGGTTCGGGCACGCCCGCGGCGTTGCCGCAACGCACGCTCAAGGAGCGCGGCTACAAGGGCGTGATCTATCAAACGCACGGTGTTGCCAACAACGACTTCCTGCGCGTGTGCGGCGCCGATTGCAATGGCACTTTCCTGCCGGCCAGCCCGTTGCTGGTGGCAGACCAGTTGCCGGCCAGCAATCCGGTGAAGAAGTCGGCTGAAGTCTACAAGAAAGCCTACGAGAAGATGTACGGCGCGGGTAGCGTCTCGACCTTCGGCGGTCATGCATGGGATGCCGGCCATATGCTGCGCGAGGCAATTCCGGTGGCGCTGAAAAAGGCCCAACCGGGTACCGAGGCGTTCCGGGCGGCATTGCGCGACGCGCTGGAGAACATCAAGAACATGGACGGCACCGCGGGCGTTTTCAATATGAGCGCGACCGATCACAACGGCCTGGATCAGCGCGGCCGCGTGATGGTGGAGATCGTCAACGGCAAGTGGAAGCTGGTGAACTGAGCACCATGGGCGGCCGCCGCGCCCGACGGCTGGCGGCTGCCCTCGCGTGCTGAACAAACGGGCCTCGCGCCCGTTTTTTTGTGCCGCCGGCATGGCGACGCATGCCGCGGGATTGTCTGACGGCCAATTTTGTGAGACACAGTGACGGGTGGCTTCATTTGCCGCAATCATTTGTTATCACTTGCCGAGGAATCCATGTCAGGCGAATTCGAGCATCGCAATCTGGGAATGTTGCTGCTGCAGGCCCGCGAGTCCGTGATGGGGCTATTTCGGCCGGTGCTCAAGCAGTTCTCGCTCACGGAGCAGCAATGGCGCATTATTCGCGAGCTCAACGAGAGCGAGCAGGGCGAGATGGAGATCGGCCAGATTGCACGCGAGTGCTGCATTCTCAGCCCGAGCTTGTCGGGCATGCTCGAACGCATGGAGCAAGGCGGCCTGATCCAGCGACATCGCGACGCACTGGATCAGCGCAAGGTGCGGGTGTCGCTGACGCCGGCCAGCCGCCAGCTGGTCAAGCAGATCAGCCCGCTGGTGGATGCACGCTATCGGGAGATCGAGGCGCGCATCGGCAAGCAGGCGCTCGCGCAGGTGTACGAAATGCTCGATGGCATTACCGCCAGCCTGCCGCGCCCCGAACCTGAAGCGCCGGCCCCCAGGGGCCGCGCCGCGCGCTCGGGGCGTTCGGCCGGCGAGACCGCGCAGCCGAAGTCGTCAGATTAGTGATAGCCCGAATTTGCTCTATTCATAATTATTTTTACAATCCGTAATTCTTTGCCGCCAAGCGGTGCGGGCCGGCCAGTTGCGGTGTGGCGTTGAGTGCTGTTCTAAAAAGGGTGTGAGAGAAGCATGGATCTATCGATTGCAGCCATTCTTGCGCAAGATGGCATCACCACCGGTGCCATTTACGCGCTGTTGGCGTTGGCGCTGGTGCTGGTTTTTTCCGTCACGCGCGTCATTTTCATTCCGCAGGGCGAGTTCGTCTCGTATGGCGCACTGACGCTGGCTGCCCTGCAAAGCCAGAAATTCCCGCTGACGAGCTGGATGTTGCTGGCGCTCGGCGCGGCCACGCTGATCGTCGAGGTTGGCGCGGCGCTGCGCCATCCGGAGCAGCGCAAGCGGCTCGGACGGCTGCTGCCGGTGCTGGTGGCGAAATATCTGATCTTTCCGCTGGCGGTGTTTGCGGTGACACGCGCGCTGGCCGGGCGCGACCTGCCGATGCTGGTGCAGATTGCGCTGACGCTGCTGATCGTCGTGCCGATGGGGCCGATGCTGTATCGCCTGGCCTTTCAGCCGGTGGCCGAGGCCAGCACGCTGCTGCTGCTGATCGTGGCGATGGCAATGCACTTCGCCATGACCGGCCTGGGGCTGGTGATGTTCGGCGCCGAAGGCTCGCGCACCCACGCGTTCTCGGACGCCAACTTCAATTTCGGTTCGCTGATGATTTCCGGCCAGAGCCTGTGGGTGCTGGCGGTGAGCGCGGTGATGATCGTCGCGCTGTATTTCTACTTCGACCGGTCGATCTCGGGCAAGGCACTGCGGGCCACCGCGGTCAATCGGCTGGGCGCGCGCCTGGTGGGCATCGGCACGGTGCAAGCCGGGCGCCTGGCCTTTACGCTGGCCGCGGCCCTGGGGGTGCTGTGCGGCATACTGATTGCGCCGATCACGACCATCTACTACGAATCGGGCTTCCTGATCGGTCTCAAGGGCTTTGTCGGCGCCATCATCGGCGGATTGCTGAGCTACCCGATGGCCGCGGCCGGCGCGGTGCTGATCGGCTTGCTGGAGTCTTTCTCGTCTTTCTGGGCCAGTTCTTACAAGGAGGTCATTGTCTTTACCCTGATCATTCCGGTCTTGCTGTGGTTGTCTTTGACCCGGCCGCATGCGGAAGAGGAAGAGGAATAAGACCAGGGAGACCATGACAATGAAAAACAAGTTCTTTTGGATATTTTTGGTGGTGATGGCGTTGCTGCCGGTGATGCCGGCGCCGGTGCGCGTGCCGGAATACTGGGTGACGCTGCTCAATTACATTGGGCTGTACAGCATCGTGTCGATCGGCCTGGTGCTGCTCACCGGCGTGGCCGGCATGACCTCGTTCGGCCAGGCGGCGTTCGTCGGGCTGGGGGCCTATGCCACCGCCTACCTGAGCTCGACCTACGGCACCTCGCCGTGGCTCGGGCTGGCCGCGGGGATCCTGATTACGGTGATTGCCGCGTTGGCCATCGGCGCGGTGACGATGCGCCTGTCCGGGCACTTCCTGCCGCTGGGCACGATCGCCTGGGGGCTGGCGCTGTTCTACCTGTTCGGCAACCTGGATTTCCTGGGCAAGTATGACGGCCTGAACAATATCCCGGTGCTCAAGCTTTTCGGCTTTTCGCTGCAGTCCGGCCGGCAGATGTATTACCCGATCTGGGTGATGGTCTTGCTGGCCGTGGTATCGGTGCAAAACCTGCTCAACTCGCGGCCGGGCCGGGCGATCCGCGCGCTCAAGGGCGGCGGCGTGATGGCCGAGGCGATGGGCATTCACACCGGCTGGATGAGGGTGGTGGTGTTTGTCTATGCCGCCATTCTCGCGGCCATTTCGGGTTGGCTGTATGCGTATTTGCAGCAGGCGGTGAATCCGACGCCGTTCAATCTGGATCACGGCATCGAGTATCTGTTCATGGCCGTGGTGGGGGGTGTTTCGCACGTTTGGGGCGCGGTGCTCGGCGCTGCGATCCTGACAATTCTGAAGGACTACTTACAAAATGCGCTGCCGCAGCTGCTCGGTACCAGCGGGAATTTCGAGAATATTGTTTTCGGAATCCTGATGGTTTTGCTGTTGCAGTATGCGCGTGATGGCGTGTGGCCGTTCTTCCGCAAGTTTTTCCCGGCACGACAGCTGGCGCGCGCGCCGCAACAGGCCGAGGCGCTGGGGCGGCGCGACAAGCCGGCGCCGGGCGAGGTGATTCTGGACGTGCGCGCCGCGCGCAAGGAGTTCGGCGGGCTGGTGGCGGTCAATGACGTGAGCTTTCAGGTCAAGGCCGGGGAGATCGTCGGGTTGATCGGCCCGAACGGTGCCGGCAAATCGACGACCTTCAATCTCGTGACCGGGGTGCTGCAGGCCACCAGCGGCGAAATCACTTTCCATGGCGAGCGCATCGACAGGCTGGCTTCGCGCGAGATCGTCAAGCGCGGCATCGGCCGGACCTTCCAGCATGTGCGCCTGTTGCCTACCATGAGCGTGCTGGAGAACGTTGCCATCGGCGCGCACCTGCGCGACAGGCATGGCTTGCGGCGAAGCCCGCAGGGCGGCGTCTGGTCGAGTGTGTTGCGACTGGACCGAGCGGAGGAGGCGATGCTGATGCATGAGGCGGCCAAGCAGATCGAGCGGGTCGGGCTGGGCGAGCACATGTACGAGGAGGCGGGTAGTCTGGCGCTCGGCCAGCAGCGTATTCTCGAGATCGCCCGGGCGCTGGCGTGCGATCCGACCTTGCTGTTGCTCGACGAGCCTGCGGCCGGTTTGCGCTACAAGGAAAAGCAGGCGCTGGCGGAATTGCTGCGCAAGCTCAGCGACGAGGGCATGAGTGTGCTGCTGGTCGAACACGACATGGACTTTGTGATGAATCTGACCGATCACCTGGTGGTCATGGAATTCGGCACCAAGATTGCCGAGGGCTTGCCGGAGGAAGTGCAGAAGGATCCGGCAGTGCTGGAGGCTTATCTCGGAGGGGTGGAGTAATGGCGGACGCGATTCTGGAGGTCAGGGGCCTGTCGGTCTCGTACGGCAAGGTCGAGGCGTTGCACGATGCGCATTTGCGGGTCGAGGCGGGGCAGATCGTGACGGTCATCGGGCCGAATGGGGCGGGCAAGTCCACCATGCTCAATGCGATCATGGGGGCATTGCCGCGTAATGGCTCGAGCCGCGGCGAAGTTCTGTACCTGGGCGCCGATGTGTCGGCCGCCGGCATCGAGACGCGTGTGGCGCAGGGGATGTGCCTGGTTCCGGAAAAGCGCGAGTTGTTCGGGACGATGAGCGTCGAGGACAATCTGCTGCTGGGTGCCTATCGGCGCAAGCGCGCCGGAGAGAGGAATTTTCTCGACCAGATGGAGGTGGTGTACGGATTGTTCCCCCGCCTGGAGGAGCGGCGGCAGCAGCAGGCGGGCACCCTGTCGGGCGGTGAGCGCCAGATGCTGGCGGTTGGCCGCGCGCTGATGGCCAAGCCGAAGCTGTTGATGCTCGATGAGCCCAGTCTGGGCCTGGCGCCGCTGATCGTGAAGGAAATCTTTCATATCATCAGCGATCTGCGCCAAACGGGCGTGGCAACGCTGCTCATCGAGCAGAACGCCCGCGCGGCACTACAGGTCGCCGATTATGGCTACGTGATCGAGACCGGCGAATTGGCGCTGGAGGGGCCGGCCAAGGAGCTGGCCGTTAATCCAAAAGTGATCGAAACGTATCTGGGGCTGGCCAAGAAAGCCGCCTGACCGGTGTTGCTCCCCGCGGCCCTGGCGGCGGGGAGAGCAGCAGCGCGGTATCAGGCCGGGCTGGGCCGGTAGCCTGTGAGCAGATAGGCGATGAGCTCGCGAACGCCGACAATGGCGCGGCCGAACGGCAGCGACTCGGAGCCCCGGAAGAACAGTCCGCGATTGACTTCGCCACGCAAGGCGGCGGCAAGATGGCGGTCGATGCAGAATTGGCCGAATTTTGCGAGGCCATCGCGCAGACCGCAGGCCGACAGGCAGTTCAATCCGCTCGAGCAGCGATCGACGCCAGCTTTCGCTTTTTCTTTGAGACGCGTCTCTTTATTCAGGTAGCTCGCCAGCCAGGGCGTTTTGACCGCCCGCGCGGGCAAGCCGGCGACGCTGGTCAGCGTCACGATATCCTCGGGTTTGGCTTCGGCGAGCACCGTCTTGAAATTCGGATGGGCATCGCATTCCTGCGTCACCGCAAATGCGGTACCCAGTTGAACGCCCGCCGCGCCCATGGCCAGGCTGGCAAGCACCTTCTCATGACTGTGGATGCCACCGGCGACGATCAGCGGAATTTTGTCGCGCGCCAGCCCCAACGAGTCGAACAGGGCGAATGTCGATTCAATCACGCTGGAAAATTCGAAGCGCGCATCGTTGAGGTCGTCGAGATGGGCCGCGCCGAGGTGGCCGCCGGCGTGCCCCGGATGTTCGATGACGATTGCATCGGGCAGTCGGCCCTTTTTCATCCATTTTTTCAGGACGATCGCGATACCCCGGCTGTCCGACAGAATGGGGATCAGCGCGACGTCATATCCATGCGTGAGTTCGGGCAGGTCGAGCGGCAGGCCGGCGCCCATCACGATCGCGTCGGCACCGCTTTCGCAGGCCTGGCGCACATAGTCGGCGTGCGCGGTCACCGCTTTCATCACATTGACAGCGATCATGCCTTCGCCTTGCGCGAGCCGGCGGGCAACTTGAATTTCGCGATCCAGCGCTATCAGGTTGGCGTGTTCCAGTTTGGCCTGATCGCGGGTGCGCCCCAGTTCGGCGAGCAGGTCGGGGTGATGGTGTCGCAGATCCACGCTGGCAATGGTGCCCATCGCTCCCAGGCTGGCGACCGTGCCGGCCAGGCGGTGGGCGGAAATGCCGACGCCCATGCCGCCCTGCACGATCGGAAGAAGTTCCCGACCCCGAATTTTGAGCGGGGCGAGTGAGTGAGGAAAGTCCATAACACCTCTGCAATTGGAAAACCGATTGAACCGGCAGTCTGGCACGGGGCGGGATGCGACGAATTGAGCTAGGTTAAACATTGTGTGTTTCACGTGAAACATGTGGCGCGTCGGTCCGCAGCGGATGAATGCGCGAGACATTAGCGGCTATAATTCGTCCATCGTGCTATTTGAAGGTTTGCTGCGCTGCGGCAGGACACTATGTTTTATCCGACGGAATTCGATGTGATCGTTGTGGGCGGTGGCCATGCAGGCACCGAGGCGGCGCTCGCCTCGGCGCGCATGGGCTGCAAAACCCTGTTGCTGACACACAATATCGAGACGCTGGGGCAGATGAGCTGCAACCCTTCGATTGGCGGCATCGGCAAGGGACACCTGGTGAAGGAGGTCGATGCGCTGGGTGGTGCAATGGCCGCGGCTACCGACGAGGGCGGCATACAGTTTCGGATCCTGAATTCGTCGAAAGGTCCGGCGGTTCGCGCCACGCGCGCTCAGGCCGATCGCGTCTTATACAAGCAGGCAATTCGTCGTCGCCTGGAAAATCAGCCCAATCTTTGGCTGTTTCAGCAATCGGTAGACGATTTGATCGTGGAGGGCGAGCGCGTCGTGGGTGCCGTCACCCAGGTCGGGATTCGGTTTCGCGGTCGCGCCGTGGTGCTGACGGCGGGAACATTTCTCGATGGCAAAATCCACGTCGGCCTGGATAACTACACTGGCGGGCGTGCGGGCGATCCGGCTGCTGTCTCGTTGTCGGCCCGGCTGAAGGAGCTTAATTTGCCTCAGGGGCGGCTCAAGACGGGTACGCCGCCGCGCCTCGATGGGCGAACCATCGATTTTTCCGATCTGGAAGTGCAGCCGGGCGACGCTGACCCCGTACCGGTTTTCTCGTTTCTTGGCCGCGCAGACCAACATCCCCGGCAAATGCCTTGCTGGGTCACGCATACGAACGAACGCACGCATGACATCATTCGGGGCGGCTTGAGTCGATCGCCGATGTATACGGGCGTCATCGAGGGGGTGGGGCCGCGCTATTGCCCTTCGATCGAGGATAAGATTCACCGATTTGCCGAGAAGAATGCGCACCAGATCTTCCTGGAGCCGGAGGGGCTGTCGACCCACGAGTTCTATCCGAATGGCATTTCCACCAGCTTGCCGTTCGACGTGCAACTGGCGCTGGTGCATTCGATGAAGGGGTTGGAGAATGCGCATATCCTTCGGCCCGGGTATGCAATCGAATACGATTACTTTGATCCGCGCGGCTTGCGCCAGTCGCTTGAAACGAAAGTGATTGGCGGCCTGTTTTTCGCCGGGCAGATCAACGGCACGACCGGCTACGAAGAGGCGGCGGCGCAAGGGTTGCTGGCCGGCATCAATGCGGCGCTGCAGGTGCGGGGGCGCGAGGCATGGTGTCCGCGTCGCGACCAGGCTTATCTTGGCGTGCTGGTCGATGATTTGATTGCGCGCGGCGTATCGGAACCCTATCGGATGTTCACCAGCCGCGCGGAGTATCGGCTCTCGCTGCGTGAAGATAATGCCGATATGCGCTTGACGGAAATCGGGCGCGAGCTTGGCGTGGTCGACGATGCCCGCTGGGACGCGTTTTGTCGCAAGCGCGACGCTGTTTCACGTGAAACAGAGCGGCTGAAGTCGACGTGGGTCAATCCGAAGCAGCTGCCGGCCGAGGACGCAGTGCCATTGCTGGGCAAGGCAATCGATCACGAATATACGCTCGCGGATCTGTTGCGTCGTCCGGAAGTGAGTTACGACGCGTTGATGGCGCTGCAAAATGGCCGATTCGCTGCGCCGGAGCCGCTCGCCGGCGACCCGGTCCTGGCGGGGCAGGTGCGAGAGCAGATCGAGATCGGCATCAAGTATCAAGGTTACATCGACCGTCAGGCTGACGAGATCGAGCGCAAGGAAGCCAACGAGCATACGCGGCTGCCCGAAGGAATCGATTACAACGAAGTGCGCGGCCTGTCATTCGAGGTGCGCCAAAAGCTGATCCAGCATCGCCCGGAAACCCTGGGGCAAGCCTCACGTATTTCGGGCGTGACGCCGGCGGCTATTTCCCTGTTGCTGGTTCATCTCAAGAAGGGTTTGGGGCGCCGTTCGGGAGCGTCCAGTGGTCAACAGGCTGCCTGAGGCATTGCGTGACGGTACAAGCGAAATCCGGTTCGACGACTGAGGCTGCCCCGCGGGACGCGCTGGCAATTTTGCTGCGAGATGGTGCGGCCGCGCTCGGCGTGACACTCAGCGAGGTGCAGCAAGCCAGTCTGCTCGATTATCTGGCGTTGCTCTCGAAGTGGAATGGCGTTTATAACCTGACGGCCATTCGCGAGCCGCGCCAAATGCTGATTCAACACGTGCTGGACTCGCTGGCGATCGTGCCGCATTTGGCGAAGACGCCGATTCGGCACGTGCTCGACGTGGGCTCGGGCGGCGGGCTGCCGGGGGTAGTGCTGGCGATCGCCCGTCCTGACTGGCAAGTGACGTTGAACGATATCGTTCATAAGAAGAGCGCGTTTCAGGTTCAAGCCAAGGTGGCGCTGCGGCTGGGCAATCTGTCGGTCGTCACGGGGCGGGTGCAGACGCTGCGACCGGGCGTTGAAGTGGCAGGACTGTTCGATGCAATCGTGTCTCGCGCCTTTGCCGAGTTGTCCGATTTTGTTTCTCTGGCTGGGCCCCTATTGGCGCCGGACGGCGTGCTCTGGGCGATGAAGGGTGTGTTGCCGGCTCAGGAAATTGCCGCGCTGCCCGACGGATGGCGAGTCGAGGAGGTAGTGCGGTTGAGCGTGCCGCAGCTGGACGCGGAGCGCCATTTGATTGCAGTAAGGAGGACCGCGTGAGCGCGATGTGGCGAGGCATGGTGGTGTGCGCATTGGCGCTGTGGTCGGCGCTGGCCTTGTCGGCGCCAGCCGGGCCCGCATCCGCCCCGGCGGCGGCGGTGATGTCGGTGCACCCGGTGGACGCCGTCGACATGGCACGCCTTCAGGGCAAGTGGTATGAGATCGCGCGTTATCCGAATTTCTTCGAGCGACGGTGCGCACGGTCGATCACCGATGATTTGAAGCTGTTGCCCAGTGGGCAAATGCATATCATCAGTCTCTGCAAGAAAAGCGATGGCAGCAGCGATAGCACCTCGGGCGTGGCGCGCCCGGCCGCCGCGACGCCGAACGTTGCTCGCTTCGAGGCGAGCTTTGCGCCGCCGTGGCTGAATTGGGTTCCCTGGCTTTGGAATGACTTTTGGGTGGTGGCGCTCGATTCCGATTACCACTATGTAGCAATTGCCGATCCGTCCCGGGATCATTTGTGGATTCTGTCGCGTACGGCGCAGCTGGACGACGATTCGTACCATCAGGTTGTCGCGCAATTGCGCGCGCAGAATTTTGATATCGACAAACTGGTATTGACCCCGCAACCCTAGCGGACTGGTGTTGGCGACATGGCAGGGGTTCCGGCATCCGCCGGCCCGATCAGCGGACGAGAGGACGAAGGCGCAATGGCGAAGATTTTCTGCGTGGCCAATCAGAAGGGCGGAGTTGGAAAGACCACCACCACGGTGAATCTGGCGGCGGGCTTGGCGACGCACGGCCAGCGTGTCCTGCTGGTGGATCTGGATCCGCAGGGCAATGCCACGATGGGTAGCGGCATCGACAAGCGTTCGTTGGAGAAAAGCGTCTATGAAGTGCTGATCGGACTGGCGGACGTCGCCGAAGGGCGTCAACGTTCTGAGTCGGGCAAGTACGACGTGCTGCCTGCCAATCGGGAGTTGGCCGGAGCCGATATCGATCTGGTGAACCTCGAACATCGCGATATGCGGCTCAAGCGCGCGCTGGCTGCCGTGAACGACGCCTACGATTTCATCCTGATCGATTGTCCGCCGACGTTGTCGCTGCTCACCCTCAACGGCCTGTGCGCGGCGCACGGGGTGATCATTCCGATGCAATGCGAATATTTCGCGCTCGAGGGCTTGTCCGATCTCGTCAACACCATCAAGCAGGTGCACGCGAATCTGAACCGGGATCTGAAAGTGATCGGCCTGCTGCGGGTGATGTTCGATCCGCGCATTACGCTGCAGCAGCAGGTCTCCGACCAGCTCAAGGCGCATTTTGGCGACAAGGTTTTCAATGCGATCATTCCGCGCAACGTGCGGTTGGCCGAGGCACCCAGTTACGGCATGCCCGGCGTGGTGTTCGATCCGTCCTCGCGCGGCGCGCAGGCCTATCTCAAGTTCGGCGCGGAAATGATCGAACGTATCGAATCTATGTAAGCGCTGGCGGCGCGTGAATGGAATAACTATGGCAACGAAAAGCAACGCACTCAAGAAGAAGGGCCTGGGACGCGGTCTCGAGGTTCTGCTCGGTGGCGGCAATGACGATGCGGCCGATGGCGCGGCGCTCGATGGCGCGCCCCACATGCTTGCGCTCGATCAGCTCCAGCCCGGCAAGTATCAGCCGCGCACCCGCATGGACGAGGGTGCCCTGCAGGAGCTGGCGGCCAGTATTCGTGCGCAGGGGTTAATGCAGCCGCTGCTCGTCAGGAAAGTGAGCGCTGACAAATATGAGATTATCGCTGGCGAGCGGCGCTTTCGCGCCGCACACATTGCCGGCTTGACGGATGTGCCGGTACTGGTGCGCGACGTGCCCGACGAAGCTGCCGCGGCGATGGCGCTGATCGAGAACATTCAGCGCGAAGACCTCAATCCGTTGGAAGAGGCCCAGGGGATCCAGCGCCTGCTCGACGAGTTCGGCTTCACGCACGAGCAGGCCGCCGAGGCGGTCGGACGCTCGCGCAGCGCCGTCTCCAATTTGCTGCGTCTGCTTAACCTGGCACAACCGGTGCAGACGATGCTGCTCGCTGGCGATCTCGATATGGGGCATGCGCGTGCCTTGCTGGCGGTGGATGCGGCCACGCAGATCACGCTGGCGAACCAGGTCGTCAACAAGCGCCTGTCGGTGCGCGATGCCGAGCGCATCGTCAATGCGTCGCTCAAGCCGGCGCCGCAGCGCTCGGCACGGCGTCCGGCCGAGGAAGGCGGGCGTGACGTCACCCGGCTCGAGGAAGAGTTGTCGGACATGCTCGCGTCGACCGTCAAGATCAAGGTGGGCCGCAAGGGTCGCGGACAATTGATGATCGAGTTCGGCAGTCTCGATGCGCTCGATGGCATCCTGGCCCGGCTGAGTATCAGTTAAATCGCCATGCCGACTCGAGGTGGGCAATGCGCGGCGGCGCTGTGATGATCTCGTGCCGCGCGGTTGCGGCGATGTTCAGGCGCCCCTGGGCGGCGCTGCGGCGCGACCCGGTGCTGACGGTGCTTTTGCTCGCGCTGGTAGTGCTGCAGACCGGATGGCCCAGGCCCTGGGCGTCGCTGCCAGGCCTGGTCGACTGGCAAACGATCCTTACCCTCACGGGGCTGCTGTGGCTGACCAAGGCGGTGGAGCTCTCGGGCTTTCTGGACTGGCTGGCTCAGCGGCTGGTAAGCCGTTTGCGAAACGAGCGCATGCTGGCGCTTCTGATGGTGGGGTTCGCTGCGGGGCTGGCCACCGTCCTGACCAACGACGTGGCGCTGTTCGTGGTCGTGCCGCTGGCACTTTCGCTGGCCCGTATCGCGCCGCTGCGCATCGAGCGCCTGATTGTGTTTCTCGCGCTGGCGGTCAACGCCGGCTCGACGCTCACGCCCCTGGGCAATCCGCAGAATCTCTTCCTGTGGCAGGCCAGCGGCACCAGCTTCGCCCTTTTCGTCGCATGGATGGCGCCGCTGGCGGCCGGCCTGATGCTGCTGCTGCTGGCGCTGACCGCCGTGGCGTTCGACGCCCGGCCGCTTCACCTGAGCGAACGCGGTGCTCGCCATGGTGTCGCGTGGCGGCACTTTGCCTTGCTGGCGGCGCTGTTCGCCGCGTTCATCGTGCTGACCGACCACCACCAGGTGGTATGGGCTTGTGCGTTAGCCGCGGCGGGGTGTCTGGCGCTGCAGCGTCGCGCACTGCGCGCGATCGACTGGCTCCTGCTGCTGATCTTTGTCCTGATGTTCGTGGTGTTGCGCCTGCTGGCAGGGCTGCCAGAGGTGCACGCGCAGCTCGCGCGCATCGACCTGTCTGTCGTGTCGCATGTCTATTGGAGCGCGGCATTGGTCTCGCAGGTCATCAGCAATGTTCCGGCGGCGATCCTGCTGGCCGAATACAGCCACCAGTGGCGCGCGCTCGCCTATGGCGTCAGCGTCGGCGGGTTCGGTTTCGCGGTGGGATCGCTGGCGAATCTGATCGCGTTGCGCATGGCGGGGACGACGCGCATATGGTGGAAATTTCATATGGTTTCCATCCCCTTCTTTATTGCGACTACTCTGATCGGCTTGGGCGTGTTGCGGTTCATTGGCTGAAATGACCGCTTTTGTGCTTCGCCGCGCGCCGCGGCCGAGGCGGGCTCTCGCGGCTCGCCTCGCGCAATGGCGCGCCGCAACAGGGTTTTGGGCGTTGCCCGGCATTTGGTGCCAAATCGGTGCGCGCATTGCACAAGTTCGGCGAAAATGTCCAATCGTTTGATTGACTGCAACTAGTAACATCCCGTAAAATCTCGCGGATTTATCTGCTTGTTGAGCCCGATGTTTTGTGAAAGCCGGGCGGGGGAGGGAGCTTAACCATGGCCGATCGTCAGCGGTCTGGTGCGCAGCCGACACCGCGCCAACATGACCCGGTAAGTACGGATATGCGAGACGACGAGCAGGAGCAAAAGATCGTTCCGCTTACGCGAGCAGAGGCCGAGCGCCTCTTCGGCCCCAATGTGAGCCGCCCGTCTCGCGTTACTCCATTCAGGGTGATTACCGCCCAGGTAATTGTGTCGCTGCTGGTGACATTGGTATGGTGGGCGCTGTCGGCATCGCCGCGAAATGCGGCGGTCTCTGCTTGGCTGGGCGGAATGGTTGGCTGGGTGCCGGGGGTGTTTTTCGCCCTGCGGTTGAAGGTATCGCGTGATCGCCTTACCGTATCCTCGCTGGTGGTCGGCGAGGCGATCAAAGTAATGACGACGATTGCGCTGTTTGTGGCGATCGCGACGCTGTACCCGGCGGTTCACTGGGTAGCGTTGCTGACCACATTCGTGCTGGTGCTCAAGGCCCATTGGCTGGCACTGGCCATCAAGTAGCGGCATACCGCTCGTGCAGTTCGTCGCGGGGTCGGATTTTCATAATTGGGTGTTTGAGCGCTATGTCAGTAGAAGCCGGAGTGGAAGGGCCGAATCCGTCGGAATATATCGCGCACCATTTGCAACATTTTGCGAATGCGACGCAGACGAGCATCATCGATTTTCACATCATCAATTGGGACACGCTGTTCTGGTCGGTGACGACCGGTGTCATCGCATGCCTGTTCCTGCTGCTGGCGGCCCGCAAGGCTACCTCCGGCGTGCCGAGCCGATTCCAGGGAGCGGTCGAGATGCTCGTCGAGATGGTCGAAGACCAGTCGAAGAGCATCGTGCATGGCAACCGCACCTTCATCGCGCCGCTGGCCCTGTTGGTATTCGTTTGGGTCTCGCTGATGAACGCGCTCGACCTGCTGCCGGTTGATCTGCCGGGCCGCATCATCCAGTGGGTCGGGCTGGGCAATATCATCACGCATCACCGGATCGTGCCGACGGCCGATCTGAACGGTACGCTCGGCATTTCGTTCGGCGTGCTGATCCTGATGCTCTATTACAGCTTCAAGATCAAAGGTCCCGGCGGGTTCATGAAAGAACTCTTCACGGCGCCGTTCGGCAATCACTTCGCGCTGTGGCTGCCGAACCTGCTGCTCAACGTCATCGAGTTCCTGGCCAAGACCATTTCGCTCGGCATGCGGCTGTTCGGCAACATGTACGCCGGCGAACTGCTGTTCCTGTTGATTGCGCTGCTCGGCGGCCTCTGGACCTTCGGGGCGAACCTGACGTTCCTGGGTTTCGTGGGCAATGTGATCGCGGGTCTGGCGTGGTCGATCTTCCACATCCTGATCGTGTTTTTGCAAGCGTTCATCATGATGATGCTGACGCTCGTATATATCGGCCAGGCGCACGACCATCATTGATGGCAGGGCGGCTGCCGACGATAAATCGTTTGAGTTTTTCGAATCCAGGTTTTTTCAAGTTTCAAGTCTCTAACCAAAAGGAGTAATCATGCAAGCTTTCATCGCCAACATCCAGGGTTTGACCGCCATCGGCATCGGCATCATCATCGGCCTGGGTGCTGTCGGCGCCTGTATCGGTATCGGTTTGATGGGTGGCAAATACATTGAAGCCGCCGCGCGTCAGCCCGAATTGATGAATCCGTTGCAAACCAAGATGTTCTTGTTGGCTGGTCT
>JAGXBI010000384.1 GCA_018971155.1 Burkholderiales bacterium | reverse complement strand
TGCCCCAGCGCCACGTTGCGCAAACGGCTGCGCTCGGCCAGCACCTTGGCGCCGTAACCGCCATCGTTGGGACTGGTGGATCCCACGTACAGGCGCAATCCGTTGGCCAGCGAACCGCCACGAGCAATGCATTCCTTCAAAATCAACGCGCCGACCTTGATGTTGGTCAGCGGGTGCAGTGCCGCGTCCGCACCACCGAAGTAGGCGAGCTTGTCCATGTGAACCTTGGACATCACCTGCATCAGGCCCTGCGCACCGACACCGCTCTCGGCATAAGGATTGAAGCCCGACTCGATAGCCATCACGGCCAGCAACAGCAATGGATCGAGCCCAACCTGCTGTCCGGTCGCGTATGAGGCCTTGACCAGATTGGCGATAACGTCGTTGGCGACGTGATAGCGCTTGGCCAGGTATTCGGCGACCAGCACCTGCTCCTTGGTGGTCAACGGCGTCTGGCCGTTGCGGGCATCGACGGCAATCCGCTTGTTGGGAATATACGAGGCCAGCACCGCGATCGACGGCGTGTGCTGCGAGGCCTTGGCAATCAGGTCGGCATCACCTGCGGACGGCTGCGCCGCCGGCGTCGAAGCGGCCTGCTTGTTGCCCGTGGCCGCTGCCAGCAGCGGCGCGACCTGGGCGGCAAGCTGGCCGCGCAGCGCCGGCTGCGTCCAAAGCATCACGGTGCCCAGCACCGACAGCAAGCCCACTGCGCTCAAACCGTAGAGACTGACGCGACTGCTGTGCCGCAACACACGACGCCAGTCCAGGCCGGGGGCGCTCGCGCCCGAAGCGTCGCCGGATTTTTCGACGCGACCGGCCAGCATCTGCCAAGATTTAACGTTAGACAACTTCATTGCAACTTACTCCTCTGACGCCACGCTCGCCGGCAAGCCGGCGCATGGATGAGCCCACGGAGGCCTCGCGGCCTTCCCCCGGGTTGCTCATGCGGCATTTTGGAACGGGGCGGCTGCACCAAGCGGTTGGCGCGGCCGCGCAGCGCACTGGCATGTCTCTGGGCCAATGTCGAGGGATCGAAATCCCCGCTGCTTCCTAAAAAACCGGTTCCCGAATAGCAGAGCGCTGGGAACCGGTCACTGAAAATCCACGTCGGTGTTGTAGTTGTCGCGTGCCAAAGTCGGGGGCTGCCCCGCCTTTCGGGCCACGCTTTGTTGGATTCGACGAGCGGATTCTAGCAAGGATATATAAATGGTCAATACTATAAAAATCAATTTCAATTACTAAAAGTAATTAAAATTCACATCCAAACATGCCGTTATTGTGGACTCAGTCGGTAAAATGCACGGCGTACCGGGGGTTTCCGGTCGTTCAGGGATGTCATGGGTCGGCAGGAATTGCCGAATTTTTTTCTTTCCGGTTACGATTTGTTGCATGAATTACCACGACTTGCGGGACTTCTCCGAGCAGTTGGAACGCCTGGGCGAACTCAAGCGCGTGAGCGCCGAGGTTTCGCCGAACCTGGAAATGACCGCGCTGTGCGACAGGACCTTGCGCGCCGGTGGTCCGGCACTGTGGTTCGAGCGCCCTACGGCCCACACCATGCCGGTGCTCGCCAATTTATTTGGCACTCCGCGCCGAGTGGCGCTAGGCATGGGCATCGACGGCGACGCGGATCCGCTGCTCGAATTGCGCAACATCGGCCGGCTCCTGTCGGCGCTCAAGGAGCCCGAGCCCCCGCGTGGCCTGAAGGATGCCGGGAAATTGTTGTCGCTGGCCAAGGCCGTGTGGGATATGGGCCCGAAGGTCGTTGGCAGTCCTGTATGCCAGGAAATCGTTTGGGAAGGTAATGACGTCGACCTGGCGCGCCTGCCGATCCAGACCTGCTGGCCCGGCGATGTCGCGCCGCTCATCACCTGGGGCCTGGTTGTCACGCAGGGCCCGCACCGCAAGCGGCAGAATCTCGGCATTTATCGCCAGCAGGTGATTGGCCGCAATCAGGTCATCATGCGCTGGCTCGCTCATCGCGGCGGCGCGCTCGATTTTCGCGAGTTCGCGCTCGCCCACCCCGGCGAGCCGTTTCCCATCGCGGTGGTGCTCGGCGCCGACCCGGCCACCACCCTCGGGGCGGTCACGCCGGTACCGGATACGCTATCGGAATATCAGTTCGCCGGCCTGCTGCGCGGCGCTCGCACCGAACTGGCCAAGTGCCTGAGCCCGGGACTCGAGGCCCTGCGGGTACCGGCACGAGCCGAAATCGTGCTGGAGGGATTTATCCGACCGGCCGCACATCAGCCCGTCGCACCGGCCGGCGCGCCGCCCGCGCCGCGCCAGGGCGCCACCGCCGGTTACGAGCACGCGCTCGAAGGTCCCTATGGCGACCACACGGGTTACTACAACGAGCAGGAATGGTTCCCCGTGATGACCATCGAACGCATCACCATGCGTCGCAATCCGATCTATCACTCGACCTACACCGGCAAGCCGCCCGACGAGCCGGCGATTTTGGGCGTGGCTCTCAATGAAGTATTCGTACCGTTGCTGCAAAAGCAGTTCGCGGAGATCACCGACTTCTACCTGCCGCCCGAGGGATGCAGCTATCGCATGGCCATCGTGCAGATGAAAAAGAGCTATCCCGGCCACGCCAAGCGGGTGATGTTCGGGGTATGGAGCTTTCTGCGCCAGTTCATGTACACGAAGTTCATCGTGGTAGTCGACGAAGACGTCAATATTCGCGACTGGAAAGAGGTCATCTGGGCCATGACCACGCGAGTCGACCCGATTCGCGACACCACCCTGGTGGATCAGACGCCTATCGACTATCTCGATTTCGCCTCGCCGGTCGCTGGCCTGGGTTCCAAAATGGGCATCGACGCCACCAACAAGTGGCCGGGCGAGACCCAGCGCGAGTGGGGCCGCCCGATCCAGATGGACCCCGACGTGGACGAGCGCATGGCGGCGCTCTGGCACGAACTCGGACTGGGTGCCTGAAAGGTCGGGGCATTTGCGCTATGCTGAGCGATGCCGGTGCGGTACGTCCGCATCGCGACAATTTTGTTAATATGTTAATTAAATAGCCGGACTGCCACATCGTGGGCGTGCCGCTTGCGTGCGCGGCCCATCCCTATTCCGTTGCCACTTGCATGAGGAGTTCACTGTGTCTCACCCCGCCCTCGCC
>JAGXBI010000383.1 GCA_018971155.1 Burkholderiales bacterium | reverse complement strand
GCGCTGGCTCGGGTCTCAGGTGTTCCACTTACCCGGCGGCCCGATTTTGCGCGGCAACCTCTATTCCCTGTCCAGGAAACGAAGATTTGGTGAACGTTATCGCTTGGGCGAAAATCGGGACTGTCGGGAATTTCGTGTTTAAGGCATAACATGCTCCCAAGGAGAATGTATGCCTCGCAAACAGAAAGCCCCGCTGGCAGAACTGCCGGCGATTCCGGCCGAGCTGCTTGAGCAGTTCGACAATGGCCCGATGACGGCCGAAGCTATTAGCGCCGCGACGATGGCCTTCAAGAAGGCCCTGATCGAGCGGGCGCTGAATGGCGAGATGAACCACCATCTCGGCTACCCCTCTGGTGCCGCGAAACCGGCCGAGGTGGCCAATCAGCGCAACGGCCGGGGGGCCAAGACGGTTCTAACTGAGCATGGCCCGGTCCGCATTGAGGTGCCACGCGACCGTGACGGCAGTTTCCAGCCAATCCTGATTCCCAAGCACGAGCGACGCTTCACGGGCTTCGACGACAAGATCGTCGCTATGTACGCCCGGGGCATGACCGTGCGCGAGATCCAAGCGTTTCTGCTGGAGCAATACGGCACTGAGGTTTCGCCCGACTTCATCAGCTCCGTGACCGACGAAGTCATGGCCGAAGTCACCGCCTGGCAGGCCAGACCGCTCGAACCGATGTACCCGGTCGTGTTCTTCGATGCACTGCGGGTCAAGATCCGTGAGGATGCCGTGGTGCGCAACAAGGCTGTCTATCTGGCGCTGGGCGTGTTGCCCGATGGCTCACGCGACATTCTGGGCCTGTGGATCGAGAATACCGAAGGTGCCAAGTTCTGGATGAAGGTGTTCAACGATCTTAAGACGCGCGGCGTCCATGACATCCTGATCGCCGTCACCGATGGCCTCAAAGGCATGCCTGAGGCTCTGGCGACCGTGTTCCCGGCGACCACGCTGCAAACCTGCATCGTCCATCTGATCCGCAACAGCCTGAATTACGCTAGCTGGAAAGATCGCAAAGCGCTAGCCGCCGCGATCCGGCCGATCTACACCGCGCCGAGTGCGGAAGCCGCCGAAGCTGAGCTCAATACGTTTGCCGCGGGCCCATGGGGGCAGAAATTCCCGACGGTCAGCGCTTCATGGCGTAACGCCTGGGACCGCGTGATCCCGTTCTTCGCATTTCCGCCGGCGGTGCGCAGGGTGATCTACACGACAAATGCCATAGAAAATATCAATTCGCAGCTACGCAAGATCATCAAGACCCGAGGCCACTTCCCGAGCGACGAGGCAGCGACTAAGCTTATCTGGCTGGCGCTACGCAATATCACCTCTGACTGGGGTCGTGCCGCAAAAGATTGGAAGGACGCAATGAACCAATTTGCTATCCTCTACCAGGATCGATTCGTTCGACCATCCGTGTGATTCTCAACCCGCCTTGAACACGGAAATTCTGACACCCCCGTTCGCGGAGGTGTCAGGAATTTCGTGTGCTGAGGTCGGTTAGGAATCTCAGCTGATGGCGGCGGTGAATCGCTCGCCGAAGATGATGGCGAACTGATTGACCGCTTGTCGCCAAGTGATAGGTGGCATCTTCCAATCCTTTTCGATGTTGCGCAAGGCCAGATACAGCAATTTGCTGGCGGCTTCGTCGCTCGGGAAGTGGCCGCGGTTCTTGACGATCTTGCGCAACTGCATGTGCATGCTCTCGATCGCGTTGGTCGTGTATATGATTCGACGCACTTCCGGCGGATAGGCGAAGAACGGGATGACTTGCTCCCATTGACGTTGCCACATCGCAGCGACGGTCGGGAATTTCCTGCCCCATTCGCTTTGCGAGAAGGCTTCGAGCGCCGCTGCGGCGGCTTCGGCCGTGGCGGCCTGATAGATCGGCTTGAGCGCGGCAGCCAGTGGCTTACGGTCCTTCCAACTCGCCAGATTCAGCGAATTGCGGATCAGGTGCACGATGCAGGTCTGGATCTGCGCAGCCGGATACACCGCTTCGATCGCCTCCGGGAAACCGCGCAGGCCATCGACGACGGCGATCAAGATATCGTGCAGGCCGCGGTTCTTCAGTTCGTTGAAGACCTTCAGCCAGAACTTGGCACCCTCGGTCTGTTCAATCCACAGGCCCAGCACTTCCTTGCGGCCGTCGGCCCGAATGCCCAGCGCGAAATAGACGGCCTTGTTCTTGACCGTGCCTTCGTCGCGGATCTTCAGTCGCATCGCATCGAAATATACGATCGGATACATGGCCTCAAGCGGACGTTGCTGCCATTGCTCGACGTCAGCCAGCACCTCGTCAGTGACCGTCGAAATCAGGTCCGGCGACACCTGGAGCCCATACAGATCCAGCAAATGGCCCTGGATCTCGCGCACGCTCATGCCGCGAGCGTACATGCCGATGACGTGGTCGTCGAAGCCCGGCAGTCGGCGTTGATACTTGGCGACCAACTGCGGCTCGAACGTCGCCTGCCGGTCTCGCGGAATATCCAGCGTCAACTCGCCGCTAGGCGTAATCACGGTCTTGCGGCTCGTGCCGTTGCGGTGGTTTCCGGCCTTGCCTTGCTCCGCCTCGTTCTCCAGGTGATGCGCCAGTTCCGCCGACAGCATGCGCTCAGCCAGTTGTTTCTTCAGTTGCCCTGCCAGGCCCGATTCGCCGAGAACCGACTCCGCATCCTTGTTCTGAATCTGCGCCAGCAGTTGATCGATTAGTTCATCGGGGAACAGCTTCGGCGCCTTCGGGTTCTTGATCTTCTTGGTCACAGTTGCTTCGGTCATAGGACGTTGTTTCCGTTATCGTCTCATGACCTCGTCACACTAAAATTCTGACAGGCTCCTTCGCCCTTTGCCGCGCGTGGATCTCGCGCGTCTGCTCACGGCTCTCGTTGATCGTCAGCACCAAGCACCGGTTCAACAACTCTTCATCGACGTCGATCGCCGTCGTCGTCAGCATCAGCATCACCGGTCCTTTCACTCGATATTGCTTGGTCACGAGGTTGCCCGTCGCCTCGTCTTTGCCCGTGCTCGCGATCGTCAACTCCCCGTCCGTCTGCAACAGCTTTAACGCATACGCCGCTTGCCGCACGCCCTCTTCTTCCGCAATCGCCAGGATCTTGTGCTGCAAATCTGTCTCACCAA
>JAGXBI010000044.1 GCA_018971155.1 Burkholderiales bacterium | reverse complement strand
GCCGGCGCCGCGTGTGGCGCGCATCGCCGCGGCCAGCCACGAACTGCCCGCCGGCGCGACCGGCGCTTTGTGGCGCGCGCGGGAGATGAGCGGGCTGCAACTGCTGGCCGTCGCGGTGCGTGACGCGCTGGGCACCGGCAGCAGCGCGCATGCATTCAGCCTGCCGCTCACGCTGCGGGTCGCCGCCGAGTGGCCGCAGGAGTGGCAATGGCCGCATGGCCTGGCATGTCGCCTGCAAGGGCGGTTGGCCCCCCTGACGCCGCACGGTCTGGTGCTGTACCGGTACGGTCGGGCACGCGCGAGCGACTATCTCGACGCCTGGCTTCGGCATCTCGTCTTGGGGGTGCTCGTCGCAGGCGGTGAATTGCCTGGCGTGGCGCCGCGCACGCACTGGTTCGGTAACGGCGAGCGCTTTACCCTGCGGCCGGTAGAGAATCCGGCCAGCCAGCTCTCGCAACTGGTCGCGCTGCAACACATCGGCATGACCCGGCCGCTGCCATTTTTCCCGCGCAGCGCATGGGAACTGGTGAGCACCGGGCAACTGGCCAACGCCGAAAAGACCTGGCTGGGCTCGCAGTTCTCCTTTGGCGAGGGGGACCAAGCGTATTACCGGCTGGCGTGGCGCGGCATCGACACGCCGCTGGCCGATCCGTTCGAGAGCATCGCACGCGCCGTGTGCGAGCCGTTGGCCGAGCATCTCGTTGCGGGGGAGGACCCGGTATGAAGCGCTTTCCCGAACTCGATGTGTTCGGTTGCCCGCTGGAGGGCGTGCAGCTGATCGAAGCATCGGCAGGCACCGGCAAGACGTGGAATATCTGCGCGCTGGTGGTGCGCCTGCTGTTGGAACGGAACTGCACGATAGAGCAGATCCTGGTGGTGACCTTCACCAACGCTGCCACTGCCGAGCTGCGCGAGCGGATCCGCTCGCGGCTGGCCGGACTGGCGCGAGCGCTGGCGTTGCTGACCGAGGAGGCGACCGCGGAAGATGATGGGCACGACGCCGGCCCGCTGGAGGACCCGATGGTGTCGGCCCTGGTCGAGCGGCTGATCCTGAGCGGGCAGGTCAGTGCCGAGCAAGCCCTGTTGCGCCTGCGCCTGGCGCTCAATTCATTCGATCAGGCGGCAGTCCACACGATTCATGGCTTTTGTCAGCGCGCGCTGGCCGAGACCCCTTTTGCCGCAGGGCTGCCGCTGGCGTTTGAGCTGATGCCCGATGACGAGGCCATCCGTCACGATCTGGCGGTCGAGTTCTGGCGGCGCGAGGTCGATCCGGCCGCGGCGACCCACCAAGGTTTCGCCGCCTGGCTGGTCGACAACAAGGTGACCCCGGATGCGCTCGTCGACGAATTGGCGCGACGCTTGAAAAAGCCGCAGGCCGAACTGCGCTGGCCGGCGATGCCCGCCGGCGACGACGAGTCCGCCTTATCCTCGCTGTACATGGCGGCGCGCCAGGCGTGGCAGTCGAGTGCGATGTCGCCGGCACGGCTGGTGCAGGATGCGCTGCCGAATCTCAAGGCAAATATTTACTCCGCCGACGGCGTCGAGCGCGCGCGACAGGCATGGCAGCGTTACTTCGACGCGGGCGATGCCGAGGCGCCGCTCGATGCCAAGGCGCTCCTGCTGGGCGCGGCCAAGTTGGGGCAGGGTGCGAAGAAGAATGCCGCGCCGCCGGAGGCCCCGTTTTTCGCGCTCGCCGATGCACTGCTGTCGGCCCGCAATGCCCAGACCGATCGTCATGTGCTGCGTTGGCTGGAATTGCTGCGCAACTGGCTGATGTGGGCACCGGATGCGCTACGCGAAAATAAGCGCGAGGCGCGTACCGTTTCGTTCGACGATCTGCTGAGCAATTTGCACCATGCGCTGCAGGCTCACTCCTGGCTGGGCGGCGTGCTGCGCGAGCGCTACCCATGCGCGCTGATCGACGAATTCCAGGACACCGATCCGCTGCAGTTCGAGATTTTCAATCGGATCTACGGTGCGGACTCCGGGCAGGGCTCGCGTGGACCGCTGTTCATGGTGGGCGACCCCAAGCAGGCAATCTACAGTTTTCGCGCCGCCGATCTGCATACGTATCTCGCTGCGCGCGACACTGCGGACGCCGCTTATACGCTGGCCGTCAATCAGCGCTCGACGGCCGAGGTGATCGACGCCGGCAACGCGCTGTTCGGCCGCAATGCGCGTGCTTTCGTGCTCGAGGGGCTGGATTATCCGCCGGTGCGCGCCGGCACGCGCGAGCGCGCGCCGCTGCACGATGCGGAGCCGGCCGCCGGGCTGAATGTATGGCTGCTGCCGGGGGGCGACGCCGCGCTTGCCAAGGCCGACGCGCAGGCGCGCGCGGCGGCGGCCACCGCCGCCGAGATCGCGCGGTTGCTGACCGGCGCCGCTGCCGGCACGGTGCGCCTCGGCGACGTGCCGCTCACACCCGGCGACATCGCCGTCATCGTGCAGACCCACGTGCAGGGCAGCCGGATCAAACAGGCTCTGGCGCAATACGGCATCGGCAGCGTCGAGCTGACGCAGGACTCGGTGTTCGCCAGCGAGGAGGCCGAGATGATCGAGCGCGTGCTGCTGGCCGTCGAGTCACCTGGCGATTTGCGCGTGCTGCGCGCCGCACTGGCCACACCGTTGTTCGGACTCGACGCAATGGCGATTTTCCGCCTGCAGGAGACCGAGGCGACCGATATGCCCGAGACTGGCGCGATCGCCTGGATCGAGCGCCTGCAGCGCTATCGCCAGCTTTGGCTCGAACGCGGTTTCATCGCCATGTGGCGCACCTTGATGCGCGAACTCGAAGTGGCGCCGCGGCTGGTGGCGGGCACAGGCGGCGAGCGTCGCCTGACCAATCTGTCGCATCTGGCCGAGCTGTTGCAGGCGCGCTGGGTCGAGCAGCCGGGCATGACGGCCCTGCTGCGCTGGCTCGCGGCGCGGCGGCGGCACGGCGGCGGTGGCGACGAGGCGCAACTGCGGCTCGAGTCGGACCGTCATCTGGTGCAGATCGTCACCGTGCACAAGTCCAAGGGGCTGGAATATGCGATCGCGTTCTGCCCGTTCCTGTGGGACGGCCACGTACGCGAGGCCGGCAAGCAGTTCGCCATCGAATATCACGATGGCGGCGCGGCGGTGATCGATTATGGGCGCGATGAGCATATCCGCGCGCAGGCGAGCGCCGCACTGCGTCGCGAACAGGCCGCCGAGCAGGCGCGCCTGCTCTACGTGGCACTCACGCGGGCGGTGTACCGGTGCTATCTGGTGGCTGGTGTCTACACCAACAAGCGCAATACCAAAGAAGCCTGCGCGAGCATGCTCAACTGGCTGGTCGCGGGGCAGGACGTGAGTTTCGAGGCATGGTCCGACGGCGCGCTAGCCGCGGAGCGGATCATTGCCGCATGGCACGGCCTGGATGGTCCGACCTTACGCGTGAGTATGCTGCCCGAGCCGGGCGCAGCCAAGCTGCTGACGGCGCGCGAGGCGCCGGCGCCGCTGGAGTCTCGCCGGGCACGCCGCGTGCTGCGCGAGAGCTGGCGCATCGCCAGCTTCAGCGCGTTGCTCAGCCAGGCCGGGCATGCGCGCAGCGAGCGGCCGCGTCCAGACCACGATGCGCTTGCATCGCTGCGCGAACTCGCGCCGCCACCCGCCGCGAATGTTCCTGCCGGGCTGGCGGCCGACGATATCCTGCATTTCCCGCGCGGCCCGGCCGCCGGCGAGTGCCTGCACAGATTGTTGGAATTGGCCGATTTCACGCGCCCCGACAGTTGGCCCGCCGCTGCCGAGCAAGCCCTGCGCGAGCGGCCGCCCGCACCGGCCGGCGCGGCCTCGGCCGCACACTGGCCCGCGATGATGCAACGCCTGATGCGCGAACTGGTAGCGTGCGAACTGCAGCCGGGGCTGCGGCTTGCCGAGATCGCTCCGGCCCAGTGCCTGACCGAACTCGAATTTACCTATCCGCTGGGAGCGGTCCCGCTCGAGGCGCTGCGGACATTGCTGCGCACCCATGGCCATGCGGAGCTCGCGCTCGATGCCGCGACCTTGCGCGGCTACATGAAAGGGTTCATCGACCTGGTTTTCGTGCATCGGGGGCGCTGGTGGATTGCCGACTGGAAATCCAATCATCTCGGCTACGATGCGGCTGCTTATGCGCGTCCGACGCTCGCGCTGGCGATGGCCGAGCACGGTTACCACTTGCAGTATCTGCTTTACACGGTGGCGTTGCACCGCTATTTGCGAAATCGCTTGCCGGACTATGACTACGAGCGCGATGTCGGCGGCTGCCTGTGGCTATTCATTCGGGGCGCGCGAGATGCATGGCGCAGCGCGCACGGAGCACCGGGCGACGTGCCTGGCGTGTTCGTCGAACGCGTGCCGCTGGTCCTGGTCGAGGCGCTCGATCGCCTGATGCGGGCGGCCGATCCGCAGGAGGCCGCAGCATGACGCCGACGCTCCAGGCAGGATCGCCCGTGCAAGCCCTGGCGCAAGCCTTTGCGCGGCGCATGGAGATGCTCGCCCGTCACCATGGCAGCCCGGAGGCGGTATGTCAGCGCGTCTGGCGCGCGGCGTTTGCGGTCAGTATGGCCACCGCCGACGGTCATGTCTGCGTGCCGTTGAGCGATCTGCAGGACGAACCCGGCACGCATGAATTGTTTCCCGACGATGCGCCGGCCCTGGCCGTGTGGCGCGATGCGTTGCTCGGCAGCGGCGTTTGCGCGCCGCAGGCAGCCGCTGACGGTGACGCGCCGCTGGTGCTCGACGCCAAAGACCGGCTATATCTGGCGCGCTATTTCGACTACGAGCGCCGTCTGGCGGGTGCGCTGGCCGCGCATCGTGCGCCCGACGCTGGCGGCACGGCCGGGGTCGCGCCACCCGAACATGAAAACAGCGTGCTTCTGGCGCGCTATTTCGGGGCCGGCGAGATCCATGCCGACACCCCCGGCGCAGCGCCGGAGGCAAACTGGCAGATGGCGGCGGCCGCGCTGGCGATGCGCCAGCGCATCGTGATTCTCAGCGGCGGGCCCGGCACGGGCAAGACGACCACGGTAGTCGGCTTGCTGGCCTGCCTGCTCGAACGTCAGCCGGAATTGCGCGTTGCGCTTGCCGCGCCCACCGGCAAGGCGGCGCAGCGCATGCAGGAAGCCCTCTCCGCACGCGCCGGTCACTTGCCGCCCGCAGTGCGCAACGCCTTGCCGGCGGCGGCGTTGACGCTGCACCGCCTGCTCGGTGTGGTGCCCGAGAGCGCGCGGCAATCCGGCCGGCGTTTTCGTCATCATGCCGACAATCCGCTGCCCTATGACCTGGTGGTGATCGACGAAGCATCGATGATCGACCTGTCGCTCGCCACGCATTTGCTCGAGGCCGTGCCGGCCGGTGCTCGCCTGATCATGTTGGGCGACAAGGATCAGCTCGCCGCGGTCGAGGCGGGCGCGGTATTTGGCGAATTGAGTGCCAGCGCGGCGCTCTCGCCGGCGTGCCGGGAGGCGCTGGCGCGCGACATGACGATTCCCGTGGCGTTGCTGCAACCGCCGCCGGCGCCCGCGACGCCGGCCCCCCTGCGCGATAGCGTGATCTGGCTGGAACGCAACTATCGGTTCGGAGGCGCCTCGGCGATCGGTCGCGTGGCCGAGGGCATCAAGTACGGGCGCGTCGGCGAGGTACGGCAGGCATTGACTGGTGGCGATCCGTCGCAGGCCGGGCAGAGCGTGGTGCTGTACGAGACCACGCGTGCGCCGCTCGACGGCGAGCACCTTGCGCAACTGGCCGACGGTTATGCCGAGTATGGCGACAGGGTGGCGGCGTTGCGCGCGGCGCCAGCCGAGGGTGTCGCGGCCGAGCTCTTTGCGGCATTCAACCGGTTTCGCGTGCTGTGCGCCACGCGTGGCGGGCGGCGCGGCGTGGAGACGCTCAACGGACAGCTGGCGAGTGCTTTCGTGCAGCGCACCGGGGTGGGCGCCACGATGTTGCTGTCGGCCGACGCATGGTATGCCGGGCGGCCGGTCATCGTCACCCGCAACGACTACGCGTTGGGGCTATTCAACGGCGATATCGGGATCGCTCTGCCGACGGGCAGCGATGGGGCGTTGCGCGTGGCCTTTCCTGGCGAGCATGGTGCTTTTCGATTGTTTTCGCCGGCCAGCCTGCCGCTGCACGAAACCGCGTTTGCGATGACGGTGCACAAATCGCAGGGCTCGGAGTTCGAGCGGGTTGCCGTGGTGTTGCCGGAGCAGGGCAGCCGCGTGCTGACCCGGGAGCTGATTTACACTGCGGTGACGCGCGCGCGCACGAGTGTCGCGGTCTATGCGCCGTGGCCGGTGGTTGCCGCAGCGGTGGCGACACCCAGCCGCCGCGCATCCGGTTTGACGGATCGATTGCTCGAAGCGCTGGACGAGCCGATGCCGTGAGATAACCCGCTGGCCGTGATGGCCAAGGAGCGAACATCATGCACTACGTCCTGTTCTACGATCTCTGCGACGATTATCTGGAGCGTCGCGCGCAGTTTCGCGACGCGCATCTGGCGCTGGCGTGGCAGGCGGCGCGCCGCGGCGAGTTGCTGCTGGGCGGCGCGCTCGCGGAGCCGGCGGACACTGCGGTGCTGCTCTTTCAGGGGGATTCGCCGGCCGTCGCCGAAGCGTTCGTCAGCGCCGATCCCTACGTGCGCGAGGGGTTGGTCAAGGCGTGGCGCGTGCGTGCCTGGAACACGGTCGTCGGCGACGCCGCGGCCAACCCGGTGCGCGTCGACTGAGCGGCGCGCGGCCGGGCGGCGGAGGGCGGCATTGAGGCCACCGGTGCCGACTCGGCAGACCGCCGTTCAGTAGCGGCGGCGTGCCGGCGTGAAGGGGCCGCGCCCTTCGATGTGACGGAAAGTCACGCGGCCATTGTTCAGGTCGTAAGGCGACAGCTCGAGCGACACCTTGTCGCCGGCGAGTACGCGAATGTGGCTTTTGCGCATCTTGCCCGAGGTGTAGGCGATCAGGCTGTGACCATTTTCGAGCGTGACGCGCAGGCGTGAGTCGGGCAGCACTTCGTCGACCATGCCGTTCATTGCGATCAGTTCTTCTTTTGCCATAGTGATTTCCTTATCGGTTGAATGCCAGGCGGGCGGCCGGTAGGGCGACCGCCGGGATGGCAAGAATGTATCGGCCCCGTTCGGGGCCATACGCATGAGCGGCCGCCCGGCCAAAGGCCGGCGGCATTGCACCAGCTGCGCGGTAGCGGCTGGTTATTTTTTCTTGTGGCGATCCGGCACGACAGTGACGGTGGAGGTTGTGCGAAGCAGTGCATCGGGCGAAATAGGCTTGCCCGGCAGCTTGTTTTGCTTGGGCTTCTTCGCTTCCTTGTTGCCGCGTAGTTGTCCTTTGGCCATGGTAACGTTCTCCTTGAATCTCGCCAGCCTCTGAAGATTCGACCGAGGCGGGTGGCTGCGCCGGATCTCGTGTGATGGGGCGCCAAGGTGCGTGCGCCGGCAACATCCCGATCAAAACAAAACGGCGCACCCTCTCGGATGCGCCGGCATTGCGATTAGTGCGCAGCAGACTCAGGCCGGGCGGATGCGCGAAGCCTGCAATCCTTTCGGACCCTTGGTGATCTCAAAGGAGACTTTCTGGTTTTCCTGCAGCGACTTGAAGCCGTCGCCCTCGATCGCGGAGAAATGCGCGAAAAGGTCGTCGCCGCCGTCATCCGGCGTAATAAAGCCGAAACCCTTGGCATCGTTGAACCACTTGACTGTACCTGAACTCATGATAATCCTGACAAAACTAGATAATGGCAAACGCGGAATGCGACGCCACGGAAAAGACAAACAAGGAAAATTGAGAACGGAAGCGCTGAGTGCGAACAACTGCAGAGAGAACCGGCGATCAACTGACTTTCATCTTGACTTGCCTAGCTCTCGTTTATACGCTGCTTTTTCGAAATAAGCAAACAATCATTAAAAATTCTTGCACAATGCCGGCGAACGCCCGCCCATGTTAGGCTGGCGCTTGGCCGCCCGGGGCGGTCGCCTCACTTTTACCAGGAAGAATCCCGATGGCTGGTCAAATCGAAATCACCAACATGGCCCTGTTCTGCGACTTCGAGAATGTGGCATTGGGCGTGCGCGACGCCAAGTATGCCCAGTTCGACATCAAGAAAGTGCTCGAGCGTCTGTTGCTCAAGGGCAGCATCGTCGTCAAGAAGGCCTATTGCGACTGGGAGCGCTATAAGGAATTCAAGGGGCCGATGCACGAGGCGGCGTTCGAGTTGATCGAAATTCCGCACGTGAGGCAATCGGGCAAGAACTCCGCCGACATCCGCATGGTCGTGGACGCTCTCGATCTGTGCTACACGAAGGCCCACGTCGACACGTTCGTGATTCTCAGCGGGGATTCCGATTTCTCGCCGCTGGTGTCCAAGCTGCGGGAGAACAACAAGCATGTGATCGGCGTTGGCGTCAAAAACTCGACTTCCGATCTATTGACGGCCAATTGCGACGAATTCATTTTCTACGACGATCTGGTGCGGGCCCAGGAAGCCAAGAAAAAGCGCGCGCCCCGCAAGACCGGCACGCGCGGTGGCGCGACCAGGTCGGCCGCTGGCGCCACGGCGGAGAACGAGCGTCAGCAGGAAGCTTTCGATTTGCTGGTGGAGACCGTCGAAGCGTTGATTGCCGAGCGCGATTCGGACGAAAAAATCTGGGGCTCGATGGTCAAGCAGACCCTCAAGCGGCGCGTGCCCGGATTCAACGAGACCTATTACGGCTACCGCTCGTTCAAGGAACTCGTCGAAGATGCAGAAGAACACGATCTGGTGCGCGTACTGCACGACGAGAAATCGGGCCAGTACACGGTGCGCCTGCCGGCCGGGCGCTAGCAGCGTATTGAAAAACCGTTGCGCGCGCCTCACTCTGGAGCAGACAGTGCTCGCAACCCTCGCATAAGCCGCATACGCTGCGGCTCCTGCGCGCTGGCCGTGCCCGATTCAAACCCGCTCGCCACGTTGTCGACACCGTGCCGGGGTCGCTCACGTCAGGCGGGAGATCAGCAACTGGTCGATCTTGTAATTGTCGATGTCCACCACTTCGAAGCGAAAGCCGGCGGCTTCGACCGCTTCCGATTTCTTCGGGATGCGCTTGAGTGCGTTGATCATGAAGCCGGCGATGGTTTCATAGTCGCCCTCGCCCGGCAGCTCCTCGATCTGCAGCGCCTTTTTCACGTCGTCGATCGGCGTGACGCCGTCGACCAGCCACGAGTTGTCGTCGCGCTTGACGATCTGCTCGTCATCGCTCGGGTAGATCACGCTGCCCATGAGCGCCGTGACGATGTCGTTGAGCGTGGCCACGCCGACTACCAGTCCGTACTCGTTGATGATCACGGCGAAATTCTCGCGGGCCTCCTTGAATCTTGCCAGCGCCTCCGACAGATTCAGCGTATCGGGAATGACCAGCAGCTTCTTGTTGTAGAACTTCTCGATATTGCGGATCACGCTGCTGAAGTCATCATTGGCCACGCGCTGCAGCAAGTCCTTGGAGTCGATGAAACCGAGCACGTTGTCGATATCGTCGCGGCATACCAGATATTTGGCATGCGGCCGCGTGGTGATTTTCTCGCGGATGCCCTTTTCATCGCCGGCAATCGGGAAGTACACCACGTCGTCGCGATAGGTCATGACGGAGGTAATGTTCTTCGATTCGAGCTCGAAAATATTTTCGATCAGATGCAGCTCCTGCTTGCGCAGCACGCCCGCCTCGGCGCCGGCATCCATGATCGCGCTGATGTCCTCCGAGGTGATGTGCTCGATCGATCGGGTGGGCAATTTGCACAAATGCAGCAGAAGATTGGCCAGGCCGTTGAAGACCAGCACCAGCGGCTTGAGCAGGCGAATGCACATCAGCATCGGTTCTATGATGCGCAATGCCACCTGCTCCGGATTGATCATCGCCAGCCGCTTGGGAATCAGGTCGGCGAATTGAATGAACAGCACGGTGATGATCAGAAACGAACCGATGCTGCCTACGCGTTCAGCTGCCGCGGGGGCGACGAAGGGCAGGACCGCGTCGCGCAGGTATCCGTTCAGGGCGCCCTCGCTGAGCACACCGCCCAGGATCGCCACCGCGTTGACGCCAATCTGCACCACGGTAAAGAAATTGCCCGGTTGCTCCTTGAGCAGCATGATTTTCAGCGCGCGTTGCTCGCCCTTTTCGGACAGCACCTGCAGCTTGGTTCGCTTGGAAGCGGTGAGGGCGATCTCCGAGATCGAAAAGAAGGCGCTGATCAGTATCAGCAGGACGAGCGTGAGAAAGAAAGCGTACGCACTCATGACGGCACCCGGGGATTGACGGTTGTTACCTAAAGATTTGCGGTTGTGTGAATGTGAAACGTCGGTTGGCGAACCGGTGAACAAGAGTCTGGGGCAGGAGAAGCCTCGACAGCATGCCACAAAACCGGGCGATGGCGAGATGGGGTGCCTGCCGGAGGGGACCTGCCTGGGGCGATGGCCGCAGCGCATCGCGCCGTTAACGAAAAATCCCCGGCGCGCGAAGCCTGCGCCGGGGATCGCACGGGGCCGCCGCGCTTGACGCGACGCCCGTCGACGGAATGCCTCAGGTACGCTGGTAGATTTGCGCGCCGCTCTTGACGAACTCGACCGCCTTGACTTCCATGCCCTGCTTGAGCGCGTCCTGTTCGGAGAGGCCCTGCTTGGCGGCATACTCGCGCACGTCCTGCGTGATCTTCATCGAGCAGAAGTGCGGACCGCACATCGAGCAGAAGTGCGCTACCTTGGCCGAATCCTTGGGCAGCGTCTCGTCGTGGAATTCACGCGCCTTGTCCGGATCCAGGCCCAGGTTGAACTGATCTTCCCAGCGGAACTCGAAGCGCGCCTTGGACAATGCATTGTCGCGAATCTGCGCGCCGGGATGGCCCTTGGCCAGATCGGCGGCGTGGGCGGCGAGCTTGTAGGTGATGATGCCTTCCTTGACGTCGTCCTTGTTGGGCAGGCCCAAATGCTCCTTCGGCGTGACGTAGCACAGCATCGCGGTGCCATACCAGCCGATGGTCGCCGCGCCGATGCCCGAGGTGATGTGATCGTAGCCGGGGGCGATGTCGGTGGTCAGCGGCCCGAGCGTGTAGAACGGGGCCTCGTCGCAGTATTCGAGCTGCAGATCCATGTTTTCCTTGATCAGGTGCATCGGCACGTGACCGGGGCCTTCGATCATCACTTGCACGTCGTGCTTCCAGGCGATCTGCGTCAATTCGCCCAGGGTCTTGAGTTCGGCCAGTTGAGCCTCGTCGTTGGCGTCGTAGATCGAGCCGGGGCGCAAGCCGTCACCCAGCGAGAACGCCACGTCGTACGCCTTCATGATCTCGCAGATGTCTTCGAAGTGCGTGTACAGGAAGCTTTCCTCGTGATGCGCCAGGCACCATTTGGCCATGATCGAGCCGCCGCGGCTGACGATGCCGGTCATGCGGCTGGCCGTCATCGGCACGAACGGCAGGCGCACGCCGGCGTGGATCGTGAAATAGTCGACGCCTTGCTCGGCTTGCTCGATCAGCGTGTCGCGGAAGATTTCCCAGGTGAGATCCTCGGCTTTGCCGTTGACCTTTTCGAGCGCCTGATAAATCGGCACCGTGCCGATCGGCACCGGGCTGTTGCGAATGATCCACTCGCGCGTTTCATGAATGTGCTTGCCGGTGGACAGATCCATCACCGTGTCGCCACCCCAGCGGATCGCCCAGGTCATCTTGTCGACTTCCTCGCCGATCGAAGAAGTGACCGCCGAGTTACCGATGTTGGCGTTGATCTTCACCAGGAAGTTGCGGCCGATGATCATCGGCTCGCTTTCCGGGTGATTGATGTTGTTGGGGATGATGGCGCGCCCGCGAGCGACTTCGTCGCGCACGAATTCGGGGGTGATCCGGGCCGGAATCGCGGCACCGAAATGCTGGCCGGGGTGCTGGCGGGTCATCAGGTTGGCCAGCTTTTCGCCTTGCGGACCGGACTGCCGCAGGCTTTGCACATATTCTTCGCGGCGCAGGTTTTCGCGAATCGCAATGTATTCCATTTCCGGCGTGACGATGCCTTGCCGCGCGTAATGCATCTGCGTGACATTCTTGCCCGCCTTGGCGCGGCGCGGCGTGCGGTGCAGGCCGGGAAAGCGCAACTCGTCGAGCTGCGGGTCGGCGGCGCGCTCGCGGCCGTAGGCGCTGGTCAGGCCCGGCAGCACCTCGGTGTCGCCGCGCTCCTCGATCCAGGCCGCGCGCAACGCGGGCAGGCCGGAGCGGATGTCGATCTTCGCCTCCGGGTCGCTATAGGGGCCGGAGGTGTCGTACACGAACACCGGCGGGTTGGTCTCGCCGCCGAAGCTGGTCGGCGTGTCGGCCTGCGAAATCTCGCGCATCGGCACGCGAATGTCCGGGCGCGAGCCCGTCACATAGATTTTGCGCGAATTGGGCAGCGGTTGAATCGCCGCGTCGTCGACGTGGGCGGTGGCTGAGAGAAACTTGGGGTTGGCGTTCATGCAATCGTCTCCTGGCTGGCACGGGCAACTGGATCAAAAGGATTACGCAGCGGTAACGCATTCTTGCCGTGCCGTGCATGCTGGCTGCGTTGGCATCGAGACTGCGGGGCTGCTGCTTCCGTCGGATTCGGCCGCTAACATACAAAAGTGACCGGTTGATGCCCGGTCGGCGGCACAGGGGACAATTCACACGAGGGGAGGTGTCACGCTCCCTGCGCTGGCATTATCCAGATCAGGTTCTAAGGGTATGTCTCACCCGCAACGTGGTTGCAGGACCCCTGCGCTAAGCTGAGGCCAACAATACACCGAGTCGACGGGGAATACAAGTTGCGCCGCGTCCCGAAAAGCGCGCCGCTTCGTGCCTCGGATCCGCGTCTCAGAGGCCGGCAACTCGCGCCAGGCGGCGCACCGTTTGCGCGGCATGCTCGGCGGGCAGGTTGGTGAAATTGAGCAGCAGCGCCGGGCGCATGCGCGCCTCGATGCACCAGGGCGAGAGCGCCGCGGGCGCCAGACGGTGGTTGCGGGCGTCCCGCGCGCACGCCTGGTCGCTGGCCTCGGGCCGCAGCCAGCCGAGCAAATGCATGCCGCCGGCCGGCGGCGCGGCATCGACGTGCTCGCCCAGATAGCGTTGCAGCGCCTCGACCAGCGCCATGCGCCTTGCCGCGTAAAGCTGGCGCATTTGCCGGACGTGCCGGCTGAAATGTCCCTGTTCCATGAATTCCGCGACGGTAGCCTGTTCCAGCCAGCCGTGCGCCGACCACCATAGCGTGCTGGCCGTGGCGAAGCGCTCGATCAGGGCGTCCGGCAGCACCAGGTAGCCGAGCCGAAGGCCGGGGAACAGAACTTTGCTGAACGAGCCGGCGTAGAGCACGCGGCCCTGCTGATCGAGGCTCTTGAGCGCCGGCAGCGGCGCGCCGCTGTAGCGCAGTTCGCTGTCGTAGTCGTCTTCGACGATCCAGGCGCCGTGCTCGGCCGCCCATTGCAGCAGCGCCAGCCGGCGAGGCAGCGACAGCGCCACGCCGAGCGGCGCCTGGTGCGAGGGCGTGACGACCGCCATACGCGCCGCGGGCGCGCGGCGCAGGCCGGCGGCCACGTCCATGCCCTGCGTGTCGACGGGCACCGGGACGATGGTGGCCTGTGCCAGTAGCAGTGCGTCGCGCGTGAAGAAGTAACCCGGGTCTTCGTGCCAGACCTCGTCGCCCGGTTGCAGCAGCAGCTTGGCGGCGAGCGCGAGCGCGCCCTGATAGCCGGCGGTGATCATGATCTGTTCGGGGGAGCAATGAACCCCGCGCGAGATCGCCAGATAGTTTGCCAGCGCGGCACGCAAGGGCCACCAGCCTGCGGGATCCTGATAGGGCAGCGCGGCGCCAGGAAAATTACGTGCCTGGCGGGCCGACAGGCGGGCCCACAGCTTGCGCGGAAAGGCGTCGAGCGCCGGCGTGCCGTTTTGCAGCGGCAATGGACCGCCGGCCTGGCGTCCGGCCGACGGGATCACGCTGGCGGCGATGTCGCGCCGCACCGGCCGGGTGCCCGCCAGTTGCGGATTGACCACGCTGCCGGCCGCGCCGCGCCCGATCACATACCCTTCGGCAACCAGCAGCTCATAGGCAGCCTCGACCGTGCCGCGCGCGACCGACAATGTACCGGCCAACGCGCGGGTCGACGGCAGGCGGCTGCCGGCGCCCAGTTGGCCGCTCAGAATGGCCTCGCGCATCCGTTGATAGAGCACCCGGTAAACGGGAGCCGACGCCGCACCGGCCGTGGCGGCCAGATTCAGGCGGGCGAAATCGAAGCCGCCGGCCTGGGAGGGCGCGCCGGCCGCGCGTGGTGGGCGGGGTGTCATGGCCCACCGATTTTAGCGTTTTTTGGACCTGTTGAATGGGGCATGTCGCGGGTAAGCTGTCCTCCGTGACATTCAGTCATCTTCTCTCGACTCATACAAGGAGCTCGCCATGGAACCCCGTTTGAACTATACGAAGCTATCGAACCCGCCCTATCAGAGCATGCTCAGCATTGGCACGTATCTGAGGGAGTGCGGTCTCGAGGTCGGTTTGCTGCACCTGGTGTGGCTGCGCGCCTCGCAAATGAACGGCTGCGCTTTCTGCTGCGACATGCACGCGCGCGAGGCGCTGCGCGACGGCGAGGACCAGCGCCGCCTGCATGTGCTGGCAGCCTGGCGCGAAGCGGCCTTTTTCACCGAGCGCGAGCGTGCCGCGCTGGCCTGGACCGAGGCGGTGACGCGCATTGCCGAGACACGCGCGCCGGACGATGCGTTCGCCGCCCTCAAAGATCACTTCTCCGACAAGGAGATCGCCGACCTGACCTTCGCGATCGCCAATATCAATGCCTGGAATCGCCTGGCGATCAGCTTTCGCACCGTGGTCAAATAACCGGTCTCAAGCGCGCCGTGCGACGGCCAGCCGCAACGGCCGGGTCGCCTGCGCCGGCGGCGCCACGAACGGGGCGTCGCTCGGCGAGCTGGCGAATGCTTGGTCGGGCGCCTGCGCCGTGTCGCTGGCAACGGGGGACGCCGCGTCCTGATCGATACGAAACAGCGCGACCGCCGCGTGCAGTTGTCCGGCTTGCGCCTCGAGCGCTTGCGCCGCAGCGCGAGTATCCTCGACCAGATTGGCGTTCTGGCGGGTCGTCATGTCGATTTGCATGACCGCCTGATTGACTTGCTCGATCCCGTGACTCTGCTCGACGGTGGCCGCGGCAATCTCGTCCATCAGGCCGCTCACGCGCTGCACCGCCGTGACGATCTCCTGCATCGTGCCGCCGGCCTGGGCCGCCAGCCGGGTGCCGGCGTCGACCTTGCCGGAGGCTTGCGCGATCAACTCCTTGATGTCCTTGGCCGCTGCCGCCGAGCGTTGGGCCAGCGCACGCACTTCGCCGGCGACCACCGCGAAGCCCCGGCCATGTTCGCCTGCCCGGGCAGCTTCGACCGCGGCGTTGAGCGCCAGAATATTGGTCTGGAACGCGATGCTTTCGATCAACCCGGTAATTTCGCCGATTTTCTTTGAGCTGCCGGCAATCTCGTTGATTGTGTCGACCACGTCGCCGACCACCTTGCCGCCGCGCGAGGCCGTGGCCGAGGCGCCGGCCGAGAACTGGCTGGCCTGCGTCGCGTGCTCGGCGTTCTGCCGCACGCTGGCGGTCAGTTGTTCGAGGCTCGCGGCTGTCTCTTCGAGCGACGCGGCCTGTTCTTCTGTGCGCGTGGCCAGAGCGGCATTGCCCTGGCTGATATCGCCGGCAGCATGCGTAATCGCTGCGCTGGCGGTCTGGATACGGGTCACGATGCCAACCAGATTTTGCTGCATGCGGCGCATCGCATAGAGCATGCTGCGGCGGTCGTCGCTTCTCGTCTCGACGGGTTGGCGCAAGTCCCCGTCGGCGATGCGCTCGGCCGCGCCCGCCGCGTAGGTC